>DXEQ01000078.1 GCA_019114885.1 Candidatus Anaerobutyricum stercoripullorum | reverse complement strand
ACTGTGACACGGCAGCCGCCGCACATACCCGTACCATCGATCATGATCGGGTTCAGAGATACCATGGTGTGAAGATCTACCGGACGGGTCACCTTGACAACATTCTTCATCATGATCAGCGGACCGATGGCGATACATTCGTCATAAACCTCGCCCTTGTCCAGAAGATCCTGAAGGACCGTTGTGACAAAGCCCTTGGTTCCCAGGCTTCCGTCATCCGTCGCAATGTAGACATTCTCGCAGAACTCTTTAAACTGGTCTGCAAGGAGAACATATTCCGCGCTCTTGCCGCCGATGATCACGTCAACCTTCGTGCCCATCTGCGCCAGCTTACGAAGCTGCGGATACAGTGGAGCTGCGCCAACGCCGCCGGCCACGCCGATGACCTTGTTCTCTTTCTTCTCCAGAACAGCCGGTACGCCGAGAGGACCCACAAAGTCCTGTACGTACTCGCCTTCCTTCTTCTGGCTGAGCAGCTCTGTAGTGTAGCCGACTACCTGATAAATGATGGTGACCGTCTCTTTTTCCCGGTCATAGTCGGCGATGGTCAGGGGAACTCTCTCCCCGTCTTCATCCACACGAATAATGATGAACTGACCCGGTTCGCATTTTCTTGCGACAAACGGAGCGTGAATCTCCATCAGTTCCACCGCATTATTCAATGTCTGTTTTTTTACAATTTTGTACATGCGTCTTACCACCTCACTTAAAATATCACACAATGATGCACAGGCACCATTGTGTGTATACTGAATATTTTGCCATGAATGCGCAAAAAAAACAAGTATATTCCACAAAAAAACTGTCAATCCGCGGAATTTTTTTACGAAATCGTCAAAAAGATAGCTACTATCCCGGAAAAAACTTCATTTCTTTTCCGCAGTGTATATTTATGAGAGACTGCCTCATAAATATCCGGCCGCTCTCCTGTTATTTTTTCGGTTTATACGAGCTCTTCAGAGAAACGATCCGGTTAAATACCAGATGGTCTTCCCTGCTGTCTCTGGAGTCACAGCAGAAGTATCCGTTTCTCACAAACTGATAACTGTCGTACGCCTTACTGTCTTTCAGTGCTGCCTCCAGCTTGCAGTGCGGGAGCACTGTGAGGGAGTTCGGGTTTAAGTTCAGACTGCCGTCCTCGTTATAGACGCCCTTCTCCTCATCCACGATGTTCTCATAGAGACGGACCTCCGCGTCCACGCACTCGGAAGCGCATACCCAGTGGATGGTTCCTTTTACCTTGCGTCCGGTAAAGCCGCTGCCGCTCTTTGTCTCCGGATCGTAGGTACAGTATACCGTCGTCACATTTCCTTCCGCATCGGTCTCATAGTCGGTGCAGGTGACAAAGTAGGCGTTCATGAGACGGACCTCATTGCCCGGATACAGACGGAAATATTTCTTTGGCGGATCGATCATGAAATCTTCTCTTTCAATATAAAGCTCTCTGCCGAAGGCCACCTTACGCATGCCCAGCGCCTCATTTTCTTTGTTGTTCTCCACATCCAGATATTCCATCTGCCCCTCCGGATAGTTGGTGATGATCACCTTCACCGGATCGAGGACCGCCATCATTCTGGATTTCTTCAACTTCAGATCGTCGCGGATGCAGAACTCCAGCATGGCATAGTCCACGGAACTCTGTGCTTTGGAGATACCGGCCAGTTCAATGAAATTCCGGATGGATTCCGGGGTGAATCCTCTTCTTCTGAGAGCGGCGATGGAAACAAGACGCGGGTCGTCCCAGCCGTCCACGATGCCGTCCTCCACCAGCTTCTTGATATAGCGCTTGCCGGTGATCACGTTGGTCAGATACATTTTCGCAAACTCAATCTGTCTCGGCGGCTGTTCAAATCCCACCTCGCGGACTACCCAGTCGTAAAGCGGACGGTGATCTTCAAACTCCAGCGTACAGATGGAGTGGGTCACGCCCTCGATGGCGTCCTCGATTGGATGAGCGAAATCATACATCGGGTAGATACACCACTGATCCCCGGTATTGTGATGGGTCATGTGCGCCACACGGTAGATGACCGGGTCACGCATGTTCATGTTACCGCTTGCCATATCAATCTTTGCCCGGAGTACCTTTTCTCCGTCCGCAAACTCACCGTTTTTCATCCGCTCGAAGAGATCCAGGTTCTCCTCCACGGAACGATTCCGGTACGGACTCTCCTTGCCCGGCTCTTTCAGGGTTCCTCTGTACTCCCGGATCTGCTCTGCGGACAGATCGCAGACATAAGCCTTACCCTTTTTGATCAGGGCAACGGCCGCCTCATACATCTGCTCAAAATAGTCGGAAGCAAAATAGAGACGGTCCTCAAAGTCCGCACCCAGCCAGAGCACGTCTTCCTTGATGGATTCCACGAACTCCACCTTCTCTTTTGTCGGGTTTGTATCATCAAATCGCAGATTGAACTTTCCGTGATATTCCTGAGCCAGTCCATAATTTAACAGGATTGCCTTGGCATGACCGATGTGAAGATATCCGTTCGGCTCCGGCGGGAAACGGGTCATCACATGATCGTAAACTCCTTCTTCCAGATCCTTGTCAATTGCCAGTTCTATAAAGTTCTTCGATACTTTCTCTTCCATTCTTATCCTCCTGGTACACAAATATGCAGGCTTTCCGCCCGCTAACTGCGTTCTATCATATCA
>DXEQ01000077.1 GCA_019114885.1 Candidatus Anaerobutyricum stercoripullorum | reverse complement strand
CGTAGATCTTCTTTAACAGAACTTTTATGGAAAAAGGTTTTGTCACGTAGTCGTCCGCCCCCATCTCATAGCCAAAAAGGACGTCCTCCTCCAGATCTCTGGCGGAGACAAAGAGAACCGGCGTCTGCTTTTTGGCTTTCAGCCAGCTGCAAAACGGAAATCCGTCCCCGTCCGGCAGATTCACATCGAGAATCGCCAGGTGAAATGTCTGCTGCTCTGATAACTCTTTCGCCTCTTCACAGGAATACGCCGACAGGACATGATACCCCTCTTTCTCCAACGCGTATGTCATGGTCTGATTCAGTTCTCTGTCATCTTCTAAAACAAGAATCGTGGACATAGATTTCTTCCTCCGGAAAAATGTATTTTATGGTCGCATCATACGGCCGGCACAATGCTTTCGATCTCACCGCCTGACCAGACACCGTTTCTTATAAAAGGCAATCCCAAAACAGAGCACCTCATCATAGCTGTCGAGAAAGTCTTTTGCATACCCTTTTCGCTCAATCTGGCAAAGCGCTTCCGCGCAGCTGCTTTCCAGTTGTTCCAGTTGCCGGGTACATTTTGCCTCAAAGATGGCTACCCGGCTGCCACGCAGATCAAGGACGACCACATCACTGCGTCCTTCCCCGTGCTCCCTGTTCGACTCCACCTGGTATCCGGCGCCCGCAAAAACCCCGGCAAGAAACGCATGGTAGAAATCTTCTCCGTAATCATGATAACTGATCGTTGTCCGCAGCAAGGTGTTCATTTCCTTCGTAAGCGTCTTCACATCGCCTCTCCATACCGCTTCAAATAACTTTCTCCGGTCCCAGACCCGCGCGCTGTCCGCAAACCAGGTCTGCACCGTAGTCTCAAAAATCTCCTGAATCTCCGCATTGGGAATCTTAAGCGCCATCATCCCTTCCGGCACATCGGTCCGAAGCTCCTCCTTTCGCACCCGGGTCAGATACCCGGTCAGATAAAGAAGGCTCCACAGATTCTCCTCTGAGGAATGCAGATAATCATAGGTCAGATTCTCCTCCACCCGCTGCACAATGTACCCGCCGGCCATCAATGTCTCCAGCTTACCGGTAATATTGCTGCCCGCGTAATCGATAAAAGAGCGGATAATGGCGTTGTCGCTGGTATTCTTCCAGTAACTCATCGGTTTCGCCTCAGCATTTTTCTCCAGATCACGAAGATAATTCATCACATCCCACGGACAGTACACATCAAAATCACCGAAATGATATCCATCATACCATGCTCGGATCTCTGCTTTCCGTTCCGTTTGTCCCGCTTCCTTCAAAAGCTGGTCCATATCCTTTTGCGTAAAACCAAAGTATTCATTCAGCCGGGAATCAGAGATCGTATCCGAGACAAAATTATTGGTTCCCGTAAAAATACTCTCCTTCGCCACTTTCAGACACCCGGTCAGCACGGCAAACTTCAACGATGGGTTATCCTTGAGCGTCGTACTCATCAACGTCTTCATGACTTCCAGCATCTGTTCGTAATATCCATGACTGCTCGCCTTGGAAAGCGGCACATCGTATTCATCCATCAAAAAGATGACCGGCTTCCCGTAATGCGCCCGCATCGCCGTGATGAGAAGAACGAGGCTTCTCTTTATCTCCGTCACCGACGCCCTGCCCTCCACAATCTGCCGCATTTCCTCTCTGTCATAGACATTGACCGCCTCACTGTCCAGCAAATACAGATGTTCCTTATACAGATCCCGAATCGTTGCCGCAAGCATCCCGTAAGCACTCTCAAAAGACAGCCCGTCCACATCTTTCAGCGACAAAAACACTGTCGGATACTGATTCATCCATCTGCCGCATAACTCCGCATCCTTCGTCACCGCCAGCCCCTCAAACAAAGCCGCACTCTCTCTTCGCACATCAAAAAAACTTGCCAGCATACTCATGCCCAGCGTCTTTCCAAACCGGCGCGGCCGGGTGATCAGAGTCACAGCCGCAGGCTCCGTCCGTATAATCTCTGCGATCATGCCGCTCTTGTCAATATAATAATATCCATTTTTACGAATCTGCTCAAAGTCAGAGACTCCGACAGGGATGCGAAGACTACTCATGAAGGCGCTCCTTTCTGAGAAAATGTGGTGCATATCTTTTTAATAAAGAGACATGCGGTGCATGATCTCTCCATTCCAGTATCATATTATGTATTATACACTCCCGGAAGCATGGCGGGAAGGGGGAATGTGGGAGAATTGCTGCCATTCAAGAATCTTATATTCTATATTTCTTTTTCATCCGGTGAATCCGCTGCAGATTTTTCGCTCCGTCTGCTCCCAGCCGTTCGGATATGGCGACGATCAAAGCGTCCACCAGTGCGGCCGCCGCAGTCATGGAGTGATATTCTTTTTCCTCGCCCCGGTATACGTAGAGGTTGATGTCAGCCTGCTCTTCCCGGGGAGCAAGAAGGCGGCCTGTAAAACAGATGGTTTTGTATCCGGCCGTCTTTCGGCAGTCAAGGATGACCTTCCCTTCCCAGGATACTTTGGAGAAGCCGAAAAAGAGGACCACATCGTCCTCTCCTGCCTGGGCAAGTCCTTCCATCATTTCCGTTCCGCCGGAGGGAATCTGTGCAACAGACAGTCCCAGACGGCGCAGACGGAAGTAAAGGAGCTGTCCCATGGACGCCGAGGCGCTTTTGGCGTGAATAAAGATTCTTTTCGCCGATAAGATGGTCTCCACCGCCTGTAAAAAGACCTGCGGTTCCAGATTCTGCATGGTTTTTTCCAGATAAAGCATCTGTTTTTTTAAATATTCCGCCGCCTGGAAGGATTCTTCGCCGTTTCCTGTAAAAAGAGTACCTGCCAGCTTTCCGGCAGGTCCCTCCAGATGATTTTGTTCTATCACAATATTTTTTAACTGTTTAAAGTCCTGGCAGCCCAGGTGTCTGGCAAACCGGGAGATGGTCGCCTCGGACAGTCCCATTTTCGCCGCCAGCTGCCCGATCGTCATAAAAAGAAACTCTTCTCTGTTTCCCTCAATATACTCCAGAAGTCTTTGTTCCGCCGGCGTCAGTCGCTCCGGCCTGATGGGAAATTCAAGATGCATTTTTCCGTGTCCTTTCCTGTGCCAAAACAGCGCTCACAGTTTCTTCCCCGGTCTGGCCTGCCGCATGGCCGTCAAAGTCAGCCAACGGTTCTTCCCGGTCTGTCTGCCCCGCTTCATTTTGGGCTGCTGCTTCTTTTCCTGTCAGAACAGCCACATAATCTCCACCCAGAGCATGTATTTCTTTGAGCGCTCTTTTTAACAGGTTCGCGGTTTTTACCTGAAAGGCCGCCTGATCGGAGATGACGATATTGTAATTACCCAGCAGCATCTCCTGATACAACTCCTGCACGGTCGTACAGGTTTTCTCAAATCGTGTGCGGATACATCCGTACTGCACCGCCTGATGGGTATCGCTGCCGCCCACCACCGGCTTGCGGAACCGTCTCCCAAGGCCAAAGGTCAGCTTCTCCGTGATTGCCCGGTGTTCCGCCACATCTTTTCCGTTCAGATCAAAGAAATCAAAGCGTTTCAGCTGCTTTTCCGGCAGTTCCGGGATGTGTCCGCCCTCCCGGTACGGATGCCCGCCTCCGACAATTACCGGATATTCATCGAAAAGATCTTTTAGCTGCTCAAAGGGCAGGAATTTTCCTTTTTCTTTATGCGGTTCCAGCCTGTGATTCAGTTCCAGAATCGCTTCCATGGGACCAACAGATAAAATGTGCCCGCCTTCGGCAATGTCCGTCTCCATCCCCGGGAAAATCCGCAGGCCATCAAAAACCAGCGTGTCTCCCTCCCGCTCGGAATGATCGGCGATAAACCGGTACAGCTTGTCAAAGCCCCAGGTATTAAAATGTTCCGTAAGACAGAGGGCGTCCAGTCCGGCTCCCTGCGCCTCTGAAAACAGCCAGTGTGTGTATTCTTCTGAAAACGGCAGCTTTTTGGCCAGCTTGCCGTGGGTATGAAAATCAATATACAAAGTTTACTCCTCCAATCTACTCTTATAATACCGTGGATACCAGCACGGAGACCGCCACCCACAAAAAAGAAATGGCGAGAAAAATCATATCATCATAGGTCACTTTCAGGGATGACAGTTTCATCTTCCGCACTTCTTTATTAACTGCCGCATAGCGGTATCCTTTGATCTCCAGCGCCTCCACCGTGGTGCGGGAACGTTTTGCCGTGTTGAGCATCAGCGGATAAAATGCGTGTATGATGATCTTTACCTGATAGATCAGATAACGGATCTTGCCCGCAAATGTATCGTGTGCCGGAGGATTTCCCCGCAGGCGATAAGAAAGCAGTACGTTCTGAAATTCTTCCATCAGCATCGGCAGCATCCGGTATGCATAGGAGATGGAGAAAGAAAGCCGTTCCGGGCATCCAAACCACATCAGTCCATTAGACAGACGATCCGGGTCCAGTCCGGAAAATACCGTCACAGATGCCAGCGATACCGTGGCAACCTTCAACGTAAGTACAAGAAGCGGCGCGATGGCTGAGGCGTCCCCGCCAAACAAAATGGTTGCCGCCAGCAGATATCCGGTCTGCGTGAACACACCCACTGCAAAAAGCAGAAGCACAAGTCCCGCCACCCTTGCCAGCAGGGTGGTCACCGTCACCAACACGAAACAGCCAAGAAGAAATGGCAGATCGTTTACAAACCACGGAACCAGCCCGAAAAACAGATACCATACAAGAAGAATCCGCGGATCTCTCGCCGCGATGATAGTGTCGTCGTTACCATACGCATTTTTCAGCACCTGATTTCTCAGGAAATCCATCGAAAACTTATCTAAGATATTCTCTGACAGTTTCTGCATCATTGTCCCATTCCTCCTTCTTAAACTCCTGTAAAAATTCATCCACCGTGTAACAAAACGCTCTCTCGTCCAGCGCCTGTCCCATGGAGAATATCTCCGGCGGCCGGATACCGACCAGTCGAGTCAGTTCCTGATTGCCAAATATCTCATCCCGCGTACCATCCGCCACCACATTTCCCTGACAGAGTACGATAATCCGCTCCGCCCACTCGCACACCAGCTGCATATCATGGGTGGCGATCATGACTGTGTCGGTCACATCCTTCATATCTGTGAGGGTACGCATGATTTCCTTTCTGGTGGCAATATCCAGATTGGCCGTCGGCTCATCCAGAAGAAGGATGCCCGGATTTAAGGCGACGCCGATGGCAAGGCTGGCCCGGCGCATCTGCCCGCCGGACAGCAGTCGTCCGTCCCTGTCCGAAAGCTCTGACAACCGAAAACGTGCCAGCAGCGCCTCCGTTTTCTTCTGCCAGTCCTCCACCCCTCTTACCTGCATGGCATAGGCGATGTCGCTGTAGATGGAATCTTTGATGAACATTTCCTCGGGATTCTGATACACGAGGGAAATCTGCCGGGACAATGCTTCCGGCTTTACATTTTTTAAGACGGTTCCGTCTAACGTCACCGTTCCCTCCAACGGCCGCAGCAATCCTACCAGCATCTTCATCATGGTGGATTTGCCCGCGCCGTTGGAACCGATGAGGGCGATTTTCTCTCCTTTGTGGATGGAAAGATTCAACCCGTCAAAAATCACGCGAGGTTCCCCCTTGACAGAGCGGTACGAAACTTTCACATCCTGAAACTGCGCCACCGTTTGCTCTCCCGGCTGGCTCGCTTCCTGCATATTTCTTCTGTTTGCGTAAAACGTCAGCCCGTCCAGCGCCTTTTCTCCTTCTTCCACGGTCGTTGGCAGAGGACATCCGGCAGGCAGGAGCCCCTCTTTTTGCAGACGAAATCCGGCGATAGTCACCTGCGGAGGAAAGATATTGCTCTCCTGCAGTTCTTCCACCCGTGCCAGCGCTTCTCTTGCCGGAAGAATCCACGCCGCCTGTCCGTCTCTTAACAAAAGTACATGCTTACAGTAGTCCGCGATATATTCGGTATGATGCTCAATCACGATAATTGTTTTTCCATAAGTTTCATTCAGCTCCCGCAGCACCTCATAAATACGGTCTGCGTGTCCCGGGTCCAGCTGAGCGATGGGCTCGTCCAAAATCAGGATTTCCGGTCCCAGCGCCACCGCTCCCGCCAGCGCCAGCAGATGGGTCTGCCCTCCGGAAAGCTGCCAGATGTATTCTTCTTCTCTGCCTTCCAGTCCACACTGATGAAGCGCCTCTCTTCCTCTCTTCTCATAATCTGCCATACCATAGTTCAGGCAGGCATAAGAGGCATCGTCCAGCACCGTCGGTCGGACAATCTGGTTCTCAAAATCCTGATACACATATCCCACCTTGCGGGCAAGAGTTCCCACATCGGCCTGCAGCGTATTTTCCCCGTCAATAAAAACAGAGCCGGAAAATTCTCCGGCAATAAAATGTGGAATCAATCCATTTAAGACTTTACATAAGGTCGATTTTCCACAGCCGTTGTTTCCAACGACTGCGAGGAAATCTCCTTTTTCAATCTCAAGACTGACGTGGGTCAGGGTCGGCTGCTGTGCGCCCGGATAGGTGTAAGTGAAATCTTCTATTCTGATAATCTTATCCATAACGTCACTCCGCATTTTCCCTGCTATTCCTGTCCTGCATGACCGACAGCATCCGCATTCTTCCGCATCACCATGAGCATCACGATGGCGATCACCGCTGCCACAACCATCCCTGCGGCCAGCGCTGTGCCGCTCTCTGCCCAGCCTGCTTCCCAGTCAATGAGGGACAGACCGCTTTCCGCCATCATCTCGGCGCCGATCGCACAGGCAAAAGCAACAAGACAGACGATGATATTTTTCACACTGATCTCTCCAAGACCTGTCTCCTTCGTCCGTGGCTGCATACCGAGAAGCGGTTCAATCTTTCCATACAGCTTCGGCACGAGATACAAGGTTGGCAGCAGGCAGAACAGAATGCCTGAGAATAACAGATCATTTAAGAAAGCGAACCCTTCTGTGGCAAACACACTCTCCGGCAGACCGGCAACCGCTTCAAAATCGGTGACAGCAAACTGTACCTTTAAGATATCCACGATTGTTCCCATTAAAAGCTGTGCTGCGGTTCCCACAAAGGCGGCGACGCCGACCATCACA
>DXEQ01000076.1 GCA_019114885.1 Candidatus Anaerobutyricum stercoripullorum | reverse complement strand
AATGGAAAATGTTTCCGGTGGACAAAGTGGTAAAGTTATCCACAGGAAAAATCAGAGAAAATCGGGATAAATCCAACTTATCCACTAAGTTATCCACATTATCCACAGTGCTTAGTGTGGACAGAGATTGTGGAAGAATTCGTCAAGATAAAACATGCGTTTTGTATAATTCTGAATTTTCTTCAAATCAGCCCGCAAAATATTTTCTGAGAAAATATTTTGATATGGAAAAATTAAAAATATTCAGTAAAAAATTCTGAAAACTGTACTATTTCATTGCAACATTTGTAAGAAGTTGGTATAATAAAACCGTAGAATAAAAAGAAGGAGTGTGATCCTATGCGTTACATCATTTATGGAAAGAACCTGGAAGTATCGGAGAGCCTGAGACAGGCGATCAATGACAAGTTCAGCAAGCTGGACAAGTTTTTTCATCCGGATACAGAGGTACAGATCACATTAAGTGTGCAAAGAGAAAACCAGACAGTGGAAGCGACAATCCCGATGAAAGGAACGATTCTGCGGGCAGAACAGACAAGTACGGATATGTACGTTTCAATAGATATGGCTGTGGATGTTCTGGAGCGGATGATCCGCAAGTATAAGACGAAGATTTCCAGCCATGGAAAAGGGGTCGGAACGTTTACGGACGAATTCCTTGAGGAAGACGTGGATAATCATGAGACAGTGACCATCACCAGAAGCAAACGTTTCGCCATCAAGCCGATGGATGCGGAAGAGGCATGTATCCAGATGGAACTTCTCGGACACAGCTTTTATGTATTCCGGAATGCCGAGACATTTGAGGTCAATGTGGTATATAAGAGGAAAGATAAGACCTATGGTCTGATCGAGCCGGAATTTTAGAACCTGACAAGCCATGCGCCGAACGAGGGAAATGTTCTGCGTAAGCTTACTTACAAGCAGAACAGATTCCCCGTTTCGGCATACGGCGACCAGCCGTAATCGAGATGAGCGGAGCGAATCGAGATATATGGCATCAACATATCATTTTACGGGGAGCGTTTACAGCGCTCCCTCTTCTTTTGTAAAATCTGTGTATACCACACCTTTCCAATAGTAAGAATATTTAAAGATTTCCCGGCTTGAAATGCGGGTATATCAATGCTACAATATACTTCGTATGTTTAGAATGTGATTATGACCTACAGGAGGTATATATGGGAATTGCAGATATATTTTTTGGCAATAAGAGTGAAAAAGAGATCAAGAGGATTTCAAAAACAGTAGATCAGATCGAGGCGCTGGATGAACAGATGCAGGCGCTCTCCGATGAGCAGCTCCGGGCGAAGACGACGGAATTCAAAGAGAGACTGGCTGCCGGGGAGACGCTTGACGACATTCTGCCGGAGGCGTTCGCCGTTGTGAGAGAGGCGGCGGACCGTACTATCCATCTGAAACATTACCGGGTACAGCTCATGGGCGGTATCATTCTCCATCAGGGAAGAATCGCCGAGATGAAGACCGGTGAAGGTAAGACCCTTGTGGCGACGCTGCCGGCTTACCTGAACGCCCTGGAAGGAAAGGGCGTGCACATCGTGACAGTCAATGACTATCTGGCGAAGCGTGACGCGGAGTGGATGGGTAAGGTCCATGAATTTCTGGGTCTGACTGTCGGCGTGATCCTCAACAGCTATAATAACAAGGAGCGGCAGGCCGCCTACAACTGTGATATCACGTACATCACCAACAATGAGCTGGGATTCGATTATCTTCGTGATAACATGGTCATCTATAAAGAAGACCTGGTACAGAGAGACCTGAATTACGCCATCGTCGATGAGGTGGACTCCGTCCTGATCGACGAGGCCAGAACACCACTCATCATTTCCGGTCAGAGCGGCAAGTCCACAGACCTTTATAAGGCTTGCGACGTGCTGGCAAGACAGATGCAGAGAGGTACTTCCGATGGTGAGCTGTCCAAGATGGACGCCATCATGGGTATCGACATTGAGGAGGATGGAGATTTCCTCGTCAATGAGAAGGAGAAACACGTGATGCTGACCCAGGAAGGTGTGAAGAAGGTAGAGCAGTTCTTCCACATCAAGAACCTGGCTGATCCGGAGAATCTGGAGATTCAGCATAACATCATTCTGGCGCTGCGCGCCCACAACCTGATGTTCCGTGATCAGGATTACGTGGTAAAAGATAACGAAGTCCTGATCGTCGATGAGTTTACCGGCCGTATCATGCCGGGCCGCCGGTATTCCGACGGTCTGCATCAGGCCATTGAGGCGAAGGAGCACGTGAAGGTGAACCGCGAGTCCAAGACGCTGGCAACCATCACCTTCCAGAACTTCTTTAATAAATATAAGAAAAAAGCCGGTATGACCGGTACGGCCATGACGGAGGATAAGGAGTTCATGGATATCTACGGCATGGACGTGGTGGAGATTCCGACCAACAAGCCGATGATCCGTGAGGATAAGGACGATTCCATCTATATGACCAAGAAGGAGAAGCTGAACGCGGTCATCAATGAGATTGTGGCTGCCCACGAGAAGGGACAGCCGGTGCTGGTGGGTACCATCAATATCGACGCATCCGAGGAAGTCAGCCGGATGCTCACGAAGAGAGGCATCAAGCACAACGTATTGAACGCCAAGTTCCATGAGCTGGAGGCGGAGATCATCTCCCATGCCGGCGAGCGGGGCGCTGTGACCATCGCCACCAACATGGCCGGTCGTGGTACCGATATCAAGCTGGAAGACGGCGTGGCAGAACTGGGAGGTCTTAAGATCATCGGTACGGAGCGCCATGAGAGCCGTCGTATCGACAACCAGCTCCGCGGACGTGCCGGACGTCAGGGCGACCCGGGCGAGTCCAAGTTCTTCCTGTCTCTGGAGGACGATCTGATGCGTCTGTTCGGTTCCGAGCGTATGATGAACGTCTACAAGGCGCTGGGTATTCCGGAAGGTGAGGAGATTCATCACAAGACCATCACCAAGCAGATTGAGAAGGCGCAGAAGAAGATTGAGAATAATAACTTTGGTATCCGTAAGAGCCTGCTGGATTACGACCAGGTCAACAACGACCAGCGTGAGGTTATCTATGCGGAGAGACGCCGGGTGCTGGACGGCGAGAGTATGCAGGATGTGATCTACCGCATGATCAAGGACACCGTGCGCGACGATGTGGAGATGATTGGCGGCGAGACCAATCCGGATGAGTGGAATATGACAGAACTCAACGAGACGCTCCGCCGCGAGATTCCGCTACAGCCGATCCGTCTGACAGACGAGGAGAAGTCTTCCAAGGGTAAGGAAGCCATCATCGAGCGTCTGCAGGAGGAGGCCATGGAGGTCTATCATGCCAAGGAGAAAGAGTTTGAGGACTTTGCGAAGAGCCACGCCGAGCTGTCCGAGGAAGCCATGCTGGAGGATGACAACGCCATGGCATACAAGGAGGGCATCCGTGAGGTCGAGCGTGTGATCCTGCTGAAGGTGATCGACAGCAAGTGGATGAACCACATCGACGATATGGATCAGCTTCGTCAGAGCATCGGTCTGCAGGCTTACGGACAGAAGGACCCGGTCGTACAGTATAAGTTCCTTGGTTATGATATGTTCGAGGAGATGACCAGAAATATCCGCCATGATACGGTCAGCGCTCTCATGCATGTCCGCATTCAGCAGAAGGTGGAGAGAGAGCAGGTGGCCAAGGCGACAGGAACCAATAAGGATGATACTGTGGCACAGGGACCATACAGAAGAAAAGAAGCCAAGATCGGCAGAAACGATCCGTGTCCTTGCGGCAGCGGCAAGAAATATAAACAGTGCTGCGGCAGGTTTGCGGAATAAATAAAGAGAAACCGGTGGATAAAGGATACATGACGAAAGGGGCTGTCGCTTTATGCGGCATCCCCCTTTTGACTACCTGCATGTAATCATGCGGTCCGCGCAGTAAGCATGATAAGAACAAAATAGAACAGGAGAGGACGCTTCATTGGTAGAATTAGATCAGTTTAAGTTTAAATTAAATCAATACAGAGAGCCCATGGAAGAACTGGGACAGTCACTGGAACTGGACAGGAAGAAGGCCAGGATGGAAGAGCTGGAAGCCAAGATGGAAGAACCGGACTTCTGGTCTGAGCCGGAAAAGGCGCAGGAGATCACAAAAGAATTAAAAGGAATCAAGGACACAGTGGAAGGTTATGACAGCCTGGAACAGGACATGGACGATATCTCCACCATGATCGAGATGGGCTACGAAGAGAATGACGAGAGTCTCATCCCGGAGATCCGGGAGATGCTCGATACATTTACGGATACATTTGAGAAAATGCGGATTCAGACCCTTCTGTCGGGCGAGTATGACAGCAACAATGCCATTGTCACCCTCCATGCCGGCGCCGGCGGCACCGAATCCTGCGACTGGGCGGGCATGCTGTACCGGATGTATAACAAATGGGCGGAAAGCCACGGCTATAAGACGGAGGTTCTCGATTATCTGGACGGGGAGGAAGCCGGCATTAAGTCCATCACATTTGAAGTGAAGGGAGAAAATGCATTCGGCTACCTCAAGTCAGAGCGGGGCGTACACCGTCTGGTGCGGATCTCCCCGTTCAATGCGGCGGGCAAGCGGCAGACTTCTTTCGCCTCCTGCGATGTGATGCCGGACATCGAGGAAGATCTGTCTGTAGATATCGCTGACGAGGATATCCGGGTGGATACGTACCGGGCCAGCGGCGCCGGCGGACAGCACATCAATAAGACAGATTCCGCCATCCGTATCACGCATATCCCGACGGGCGTGGTGGTACAGTGTCAGAACGAACGGTCGCAGCATAAGAACAAAGAAAAAGCCATGCAGATGCTTAAGGCGAAGCTCTATCTCATCAAGGAGCAGGAGAACCGGGAGAAGCTTTCCGACATCCGGGGCGAGGTATCTGACAACGGCTGGGGCAATCAGATCCGTTCCTACGTGCTGCAGCCTTACACCATGGTCAAAGATCATCGGACCAACGAGGAGAGCGGCAACGTGCAGAGTGTGCTGGATGGCAATCTGGACCCGTTCATCAACGCCTATCTGCGCTACATCAACAGCGCGGACCGGGAGACAGCCTGAGAGAACAGACGATGGCAGTCGTGAATTATTAATACAGGAACCACAAAACAGAAAGTAAGGACAACATATATGGATATAATCAATCAGCTCGCCACAGAGCTGCAGATCAGAAAAGAACAGGCGGATGCCGCCGTGAAGCTCATTGACGAGGGCAATACCATTCCGTTTATTGCCAGATACCGGAAGGAGGCAACAGGAGCGCTCAGTGATGAGGTGTTGCGGAACCTTCACGAAAGACTACAGTATCTGAGGAATCTGGAAGAGAAAAAAGAGCAGGTGATCGAGACCATCGATCAGCAGGGTAAGCTGACGCCGGAACTTCGCCGCCAGATACAGGAAGCGGTGACGCTGGTGGCGGTGGACGACCTCTATCGTCCATACCGGCCCAAAAAGCGCACCCGTGCCATGATCGCCCGGGAAAAGGGACTGGAGCCGCTGGCCAACATCATCCTGTTGCAGAAGACGACCCGCAGTGTGGAGGAAGAAGCGCAGGCTTATGTAGACCCGGACAAGGGAGTGGAGACGGTGGAGGACGCCATCGCCGGGGCCAGAGATATTCTTGCCGAACAGGTGGCAGACCGGTCTGATTACCGCAAGAGCATCCGCAGCTGGACCATGAAAGAGGGATGGCTGGTCGTCAGGGCAAAAGATGAGAAGGCGGAATCC
>DXEQ01000075.1 GCA_019114885.1 Candidatus Anaerobutyricum stercoripullorum | reverse complement strand
AATCCAGATTCTTTCTGGTAAATGTTCCTCTCACATAATATTTCTGCTGTCCTCTGGACTCCGCGAAGCGGATGAACTTCGGCATGATGATGTCATAGCTGGACTTGCCGTTTCTTGTCGGGCGCATATAGTCGTTGACTTCCTTCCGGCCGTCCACGCTCAATACCACGTTGTCCATCTCCCGGTTGGCAAACTCCATCATCTCATCATTTAAGAGAATCCCGTTGGTGGTAAAGGTAAAGCGGAAATGCTTGTCGTATTTTTTCTCCAGAGAGCGTCCGTATTCCACCACTTCTCTGACTACGCCAAAATTCATGGTCGGCTCCCCGCCGAAGAAGTCCACCTCCAGATTATGCCGGTTGCCGGAACTTCTCACGAGGAAATCCAGAGCAGCCTTTCCCACCTCGGCGCTCATGAGCGCCCGGTCTCCTTTATATTCTCCTTCCTCCGCAAAACAGTAGCGGCAGGCCAGGTTACAGTCATGGGCAATGTGAAGACATAAGGCTTTGACCACGGTCTTGCGCGCCTTCACCTCTTCAATATAGTCCTCATATATATCGTCCGTAAACAAAAGGCCCTGTTCCTTCAATTCCAGAACCTCCTGATAAGCCTCTTCCACCTCAGACTCCCCGTAAGGAAGCTGCGCCCTGATCTCATCCAGAGTATGCTCCTCAAAAAGAGCGATCACATCATACACCACATCGTCCACCACGTGGACAGCGCCGCTGCAGACATCCATCACGATATTGTATCCGTTATTTTTGTACTGATGAACCACAATACGACTCCTTTCTGTTCCTCGATTTTGTATCATGACAGGTATGAAAAGCCCCGGCGAAATCTTCTCACCGCTTCCGCTCATAACTCCCATGACACAACAGATAGGGTGAACAGAACACTCTGCTCACCCTATTGCAAACATACCGGACCAACGCAGGTCCTATGCTGCGGTTCAATTATTTGTTATTTTCGCAAGTCTGGTTACCAACCGTACAGGATGTCTTGCATGCGGACTGGCAGGATGTCTGACATTCGCCACAGCCGCCTTTGCACATGCTTACCGCATATGTTTTGTTGCCAGTAAGAGTCTTAACACGCTTCATACTTCATGCCTCCTTGCTTATAGTCTTTCTATGTAATCTGAAGCACCGCGCAGACACGGGCGCCGCAGACGACACTTCTTCGTGTAGTATAGCACAAACATTTTTATAAAGAAAGAGTTTTTTGTTTTTAACTGATCATGCCGCCCAGCATCCCGCTGCCGGCACAGTATAAAAATGTGGTAAAAAGAGAAAAGAGATGCGCTCCCACATCCTGGCCGCTGCCAATCCGCAGCAGAAGGAGCAGCGCAAAATACAGGACACCCACAGCCAGTCCCCACAGGAAACCTTTCGTATCGTTCTTCTTTCCGCAGAAAAATCCCCCGGCAAAACAGGACAGAACACTGACACAGATCACGCCAACATTCTCCGCGCCTGCGGACGGTTCCATTTTCCACACAATCAGGGCAAAGACTGCCAGAAGAAGAATCGTCGCCATCGCCGCGGCCACCACACCGGTCAAAAGGGCCTGCACTTTCCGCAGATCCACCTTTCCATGACTGCCTTCTGTTTTCATACGGACACCTCGGATTTTTTTATATTGTATGAAAAAGCGGCGGGGATTAGAACAGTGACGGGATAGGCATGGCAAAGACCGGACAAAGCCGCATGGGCGGTTCCGCCGTCGTCTGTTCTGCCACCTTATCTCATCTCCATAAACAAGATTGGATACGGATTCCCCTGTTCGTCAAGTTCTGACCTTTCGCGAACCTGAAATCCCATATGTTCATAAAATCCTTTTGCCTGCGGATTCTGCTCATTGACAGCGAGTTCTTTCACACCGTATTTTTTTATTCCATGTTCCAGCAGCTTTCTTCCCATCCCCCTGCCTCGCTCTTCGGGGGAAATGAACAGCATTTCCAGCTTTCCGTCGTCAACCCCCATGAAGGCAGGGAGTTCTGTCCTTGATTTCTATTTCTTTCATCCTGTTGTCCTTTCTGTAAAGCCAGTGTATCAGCAAAGTAAAAAGTTTTTTATGTTATCAGCTTTCATTCCCGAATCGAAAAGAGAGCTTATACGTGTAATCGTTGGAAAGGGCTGTCTCTTTCTCCATGATATTTTCGATTGCCGGAACACGGACTCCGTATCTCCCGTAGAGGAAAGCCACGATATTCTGCTCGTGATTTTCCGTAATTCTTGTTCGCCCTGTGATCTCTGTGGCAGAGCGGCCATAGTATTCTCTTTCCGGTACATTTTCCAGAATATCGAATTCTGTGGAATATTTCGCGCCGTTTTCAGCTATGATCAGGCGAATCTTAAACTGATCGAAGTCCGGGATGATTGCTGCGATTCCTTCCTGCGCGGCGTCCGGTCCGGGTCCAAAAACCGCGATATCTTCCGTCCGTTCCAGCTCGCCTTTTTTGTAGACATTTAAAATCACTTTCATCTCGGCAAACGGCTCGTCCATATGATATTGATACAGATAGGCTCCATCCTCTCCGGCCAGGAGCGCAGCCATTTGACCCTGAGCGCTGTTTCTGTCCACCGGTTCCACGTAATTACCCCGGTCTCTCAGCCAGTGAAAGAGGAAGATGCCGACAGCCCCTGCCAGAAGGCAGGTCAGTACGCCAATCAGGATCTGCAATCTTCGTTTTTTTAATTGTCCATCTTTCGTGATCTGAAGAAGATTCTCCTCAGATTGCGCGATCACATTTTCCTGCTGCAAATCTTCACCGGCAATAAATTCATTGAGAGAAATCCCAAGAATCTGACACAATTCCATATAGACGGACACATCCGGCAGACAGATGCCCGTTTCCCTTAGTTAAAGATATTGTTTTATCTGAGTGCCAGTTTCGGATGACACTCAGATTTTTTCTGTTAATCAATCTTACCGACAAAGCGGTAATAAATCTCTATTTTCTGCTCCCTGAGTCCGCCTTCGTATTTGATCCCTTCATGCACTACGATTTTATCAATCATATTGTTCAGTAGTTCTGCGGTCAGCTCTGTAGGTTCCGAATACTGTTTAACAATATCAATCCACTTCTTGGCATCCTCCACAGTCTGTTTGCTTTCTGCTAAAGCCGCTTTAAGTGCTTTGATTTTCTCTTCCAGCTCAAGCTGTTCGGTCTGATATTTCTGAGACAGCATAGTGAAGTTGTACTCGGTAATACGCTCCGAGACTCTGTCCTCATACATCTTGGCAAACAGCCTGTCCAGCTCTGCCTTTCGCTTCTCCGCTTTGCTAAGTTCGTTAGCGTGTTTCTTCATAGCGGCAGCTCTTTCCTTGTCACCGGCTTTCAGAATACTCTCCAAGAGCTTTTCTTCGTCCTCACGGACAGCTTTTGTCCAATGTTGAACTCGAAGCAGTACATAGGTATAGAGCGTATCGTAGCGGATATAGTGCATGGAGCATTTACCAGTGCCTTGCCCATAATTACTGCAATGGTAATGACCATAAGGCGTTTTGTTCTGACGATTCTCACCGTAGGCAAGAGACCAACCACAATCAGCGCATTTTACAAGACCCGAGAAAATCTTGGTGGTGCCATCTTTCTGTTTTCTTCTGCGGGAATCAATCTGATTCTGCACATGATAGAAAACATCTTTTGAAATTATGGCTTCATGAGTGTTTTCGATACGAACCCATTCTTCCTTCGGCTTACGGATTTTCTTTTTGTTCTTGTAAGAAATGTTAGTCTGCTTATTGTGGATGCTGTTGCCAATGTAGGTTTCATCTTTCAGAATTTCC
>DXEQ01000074.1 GCA_019114885.1 Candidatus Anaerobutyricum stercoripullorum | reverse complement strand
GGAAAAAAGTATTTGCTTAAAAGAGTACAAAGGAGAGTACGTATGTATACAATTAAGAATTACGTGACAGCCGATTCTCTGGAACAGGCCGCCGCCCTCAGACAAAAAGGGAGAAATAACGTCATCATCGGCGGCAATCTCTGGCTGAAAATGGGACACAGGTCCATTCAGAATGCCATCGACCTGTCCCGCCTGCAGCTGGATATGATCGAGGAGGATGACAGGGAGTTTCACATCGGCTGTATGGTGACACTGCGGCAGCTGGAAGTCCATGAAGGGCTGAACCGGACATTTGGCAATGTGTTTAAGGAGGCCGTAAGGCATATCGTCGGTGTGCAGTTCCGCAATCTGGCCACAGTGGGAGGGAGCATCTTTCCGCGGTTTGGATTCTCGGATGTGCTGACAGCGTTCATGGCCTGCGACAGCGAGGTGGAGCTGTACCGGGGAGGCCGGATTCCTGTCCGGACGTTTGCCGGGATGCCGCTGGATGATGATATCCTGACCCATATCCATATCAAAAAAGACGGAAGAAAGGTCTGCTATCAGAGCTATCGTATCACGGAGACGGATTTTCCGGCGCTGACCTGTGCGGTGGCCCGGACGGAGAACGGATTCGAGACGGTGCTTGGCGCGCGGCCAAAGCGTGCTGTCTGTACGGCCGGCCCGGCACTGGAAGCACCTTTTGACGGAGAGAAGCTGCAGGCATACGCCCGGGCGGTCGCGGATCAGACGGAGTTTGGCAGCAATATGCGGGGAAGCGCGGCTTACCGCAGAGAGCTGGCGGCGGTATTGATCCGGCGGGCCCTCAAAGAACTGACGGAGGATAAAACATGCAGATAGAAGTATATATCAATGAAGAAAAGGTACAGGCCGAGATCCGGCCGGATATGATGCTGCTGGATTTTCTGCGAAGCAGAGGTTTAAAGAGCATGAAGCGGGGCTGTGATACGGGCAACTGCGGCCTGTGTACCGTGTGGGTCGACGGCAGACCGGTCTTATCCTGTGGTGTGCCTGCCGCCCGGGTACAGGGGGCGCATATCACGACGCTGGAAGGCGTGCAGAAGGAAGCGGAGGAGTTCTCCCGTTTTCTGGCGGCGGAGGGAGCGGATCAGTGCGGCTTCTGCAGTCCGGGACTGATCATGAACGTGCTTGCTTTAAAGAGAGAGAATCCGCATCCGACGGAAGAATATATGAAAGAATACCTGGCCGGCAATCTCTGCCGGTGCACAGGATACCAGGGACAGTACCGTGCCCTGATGAAATACTTTGCGCTGGAGGAGGTGCGGGAAGGATGACAGAAGAGAGAAGATTTGTAGGAAAGGGTATCGTCAAAAAAGACGCGGAGGCCCTTCTTTCCGGACGTCCGGTCTACACCGATGACCTGGCGCCGGATAACTGTCTGATCGTCAAGCTGCTGCGCAGCCCTCACGCCCACGCGCTCATCGAGGAGATCCGGACAGATACGGCCAAAAAGGTGCCGGGAATCGAAGCGATATTTACTTATGAGGACGTGCCGCAGCAAAGATACACGCAGGCGGGCCAGACGTTTCCGGAACCGAGTCCGGACGACCGTCTGATTCTGGACCGGCGGGTCCGCTATGTGGGCGATCCGGTGGCCATCGTGGCAGGAAAGGACGAGGCCTGCGTGGACCGTGCCCTTCGCATGATCAAGGTGAAGTATCAGGTACTGGAACCGATTCTTGATTTTACGAAGTCCATGGATAATTCCATCCTGATCCATCCGGAAGAGTCCTTTGTGGCAAAGGAAGGAAAAGGCACGGACCCGGCAAGGAACCTCTGTGCTTCCCAGAGCCGCGGCGAGGGAGATGTGGACGAGGTGCTCTCCCGCTGCGACTATGTGGTGGAAGAAGTATATCACACCAAGGCGGTCAATCAGGCCATGATGGAACCTTTCAATGCCTTTGCGCAGAAAGATATCTACGGCAGGCTCAAGATCACCTCCTCCACCCAGATTCCATTCCATGTGAGAAGGATCGTGGCGAGAGCCTTAAATATATCCAAGTCCAATGTCCGGGTGGTCAAGCCGCGGATCGGCGGCGGTTTTGGCGCGAAGCAGACGGCAGTCTGCGAGGTGTATCCGGCCTTTGTCACTTATAAGACCGGGAAACCGTCTAAGATCGTTTATACAAGAGAGGAGAGCTTTATCAGCGGTTCTCCGCGTCATGAGATGCAGATGTCCGTGCGGATTGGCGCGGACAAAGAAGGGAAGATCCGTGCTATTGACCTGCATACCCTGTCCAATACGGGCGCGTACGGGGAGCACGGGCCGACCACAGTGGATCTGTCCGGTACCAAGTCCATCTCTCTGTACCGGGATCTGGACGCCTTCCGGTTCAGCTCCGATGTGGTCTATACAAATGTGATGTCCGCCGGCGCATACCGGGGATACGGCGCGACCCAGGGTATCTTTGCGGTGGAGTCCGCTGTCAATGAGCTGGCCCACAAGATGGGAATGGACCCGGCCGTGCTGCGGGAGAAAAATATCGTCCATGAGGGCGACCGGCTGATGAATTATTACGGTCAGACCACGGATTCCTGTGCGCTGGACCGCTGTATCCGGAAGGTAAAAGAGATGATCGACTGGGATAAAAAATACCCGTATGTAAAGACCGGCCCGCACACCGTCCGGGCAGTGGGAATGGCCCTGTCCATGCAGAGTTCCGGCATCAACGACTGTGATGTGGGATCGGTGCAGCTTAAGTTAAATGACGACGCGTTCTACACCCTCATGATCGGATGTTCTGATATGGGTACCGGCTGTGATACCATCCTGGCGCAGATGGCGGCAGACTGTCTCGGATGCGAGTATGACAACATTATTGTCCGCGGCGTGGATACCGACCAGTCGCCGTACGACAGCGGTTCCTATGCGTCGAGCACCACTTACGTGACCGGTATGGCGGTGGTGAAAGCCTGCGAGGAGATGAAACGGAAGATCTGCGAGGAGGCAGCCGCGCTCATGGGCCTGTCGCCGAAACAGGTGGACTTTGACGGAGCTCTGATCAGCGAGAAGGACGATCCGGAAAATGTACTGGCGCTCAGCGATCTGGTGACCAGACTGCAGGCAGGTTCCGGCCGGATCATCACAGCCACAGCATCCAATACTTCCCACGTATCGCCGCCGCCATTCATGGCGGGAGCCGCCGAGGTGGAGATTGACCTGGAGACCGGTAAGATCACGCCGATCGACTATGTGGCCTGCGTGGACTGCGGAACTGTCATCAACAGCAATCTGGCCCGGGTGCAGACCGAGGGCGGTCTGGTGCAGGGCATCGGTATGGCGCTTTATGAGGATATCCAGTATACGGAAAAAGGGAAACTGAAAAACCGGAATTTTATCAGCTATAAGATATCGACCCGTCTCGATATGGGGCGTGTCCGGGTAGAGTTTGAGAGCAGTTATGAAAAGACCGGCCCGTTCGGCGCCAAATCCATCGGAGAGGTTGTCATCAACACGCCGTCTCCGGCCATCGCCGACGCGGTCTATAACGGAACCGGCCTGCGTTTTCGGACGCTGCCGATCACCAGTGAGCAGGTGTTCATGGGACTGCATCAAAAATGATGTACCAACACGGAAAATGTACAGAAAACAACCGGGAGCCCAGAGAAGCGCCGTGTGCGGCAGGTCCGGCAGAGTGCCGTATTGCCGTGGTACTCATGGCTTCCGGTTTCGGAAAACGGTACGGGGCCAATAAGCTGCTGGAGGAATTTCGGGGCGAGCCGCTCTTTGTCCATGCCTTCCGGCGGGCAGCAGAAAGCGGGGTGGACAGCATCTGCGTGGTGACCCGGTTTCCGGAGATCGCGCGGTATGTGGAGTCGAAAAGAATGGAAATAGCCGGGCAATCTGCCCCGCCGGATATCCGCGTGATCTGGAATGAACATCCGGAGCGGGGCATCTCGGAATCGCTCCGTCTGGGCCTTTCGGCGCAGCGGGAGGCAGATGGCTGCTGTTTCATGGTCTGTGACCAGCCGCTGCTTGCCGGGGAGACGCTGACCCGGATGTTTGCGGCTTTCCGGCAGGACCCGGACAGAATCTGTGTGTGCAGCGATGGCAGCCGCCGGGGCAACCCCGTGCTTTTTCCGGGAGATCTTTTCGGAGAGCTTATGGCTCTTACCGGTGACAGCGGGGGACGACAGATACTTGCGAGACACCCGGAGCGTATCCGTGAGATTCCGGTGGGAGATCCACAGGAACTTTTTGACGTGGATTCTGTGCAGGATCTGGAAAAATGTACGGCAGGTCTTGCAATGGCAGGCAAAAGATTATAATATAGAAAACAAAAATACATATGAGGTGAAGAGTGTGAAATTACTGGAAGATAGAATCAAAAAGGAAGGACAGGCATTAAGCGAGACAGTATTAAAGGTGGACAGTTTCATCAATCATCAGGTGGATTCTGTGTTTATGGATGCGTTGGGAGCAGACTTTGCAGAGCATTTTAAAGACGCGGGCATCACGAAGGTGTTTACGATCGAGAGTTCCGGAATCGCGCCGGCACTGATGACGGCGGAGCATCTGCACGTGCCTCTGGTCATCCTCAAAAAGCAGACCTCCAAGATTCTCAATGGAAATGTTTATCAGACCCGCATCACTTCCTTTACAAAGGGGACCAGTTACGAGCTGACTCTCTTTGCCGATTATATTATGCCGGAAGACCGGATTCTGCTGATCGATGACTTCCTGGCCAACGGAGAGGCGGCCATGGGTGCCAGCCGCATCATCGAGGCGTCCGGAGCGACGCTGGCCGGTATCGGCATCCTCATCGAGAAGTCCTTCCAGAAAGGAAGAAAACGTCTGGAAGAAGCCGGGTATACGGTGTATTCACAGGCGAGAATCGGAAAGCTGGGCGCCGGTGTGATCGAGTTTCTTCCGGAGGAAGAGCCGCAAGCCGCGAAGAGGAACCGGCAGACTGAGCCGAAGTCCGGCGAGCCGCCGGCGCAAACTGTTGGTAAGACAGGAAGCAGGAGAGCCGTCGGCGCGAACTGACGGCATGGCAGAAGATGGCGAGCCGTTGCCGCAAACCGATGGCTTTGGCAGAAGTCCGGCAGGTTGCCGTCGGCTCAATAAAATATGTGATGTTTCAGAGAGACAATGTGGCAGTCCGTCCCGTTGTCTCTTATTTTTTGCGCGGTTTCCTGCATGGCGCGAAGCGCTGTCATGTCGAGGCAGTCAGCCTGATTAAAGAGAACGTGATAATGCTGCGTGGTAATCCCTTTCCGGAGCCCCTGTCCGGAGAGCGCAATCTGCGCCAGAATATCCGGAGTGATCCGGACATCGTTCTTCAGTTTCGCAGCGGTCCATCCAAAGAGACATTCGCTGGCGGGCTGTCCCAGACAGGACAGGCCGATGACGCCGATGACAGTGTCTGTGCCGGGGTAAAGTACCGGCTCGCCCTGCCGGGGAATCTTCACTGGCATGCGCCGGGAGCCGTCTCCCTCACAGACGATGCGCGCCGGGATATCCCGGATTTCGTCCAGAAACGAGAGAGAGGGGGCGCGCCATTTAAGGACAGGTCCGTCCGCCGCCGCGAGGGAATCCCCTGTAGTTGGTACGGGCCTGCCCGCCGCCGCGAGGGAAGCCACTGCGGTTGATGCGGGCCTGTCCGCCGTCGCGAGGGAAGTCACTGTAGTTGGAGCGGGCCCGTCGGCCGCGTCAGCGGCTGCCGTGGTCTCCAAAGGACCTGCCGCGCCGGAAGGGCCGCTGACCGGAATTCCCAGTGCGGCCAGGCGGGAGGAGAGGAAGGCCGCACGCAGGGCGGCCGCGTCTTCCCGGGTGACGAGGATGGCATTCGGCAGGTCGCGGGGCTCCATGATATGCGTGGTGGTGGTGAGCAGGGTGTTTTCTGTTCGGGACAGATACCCGGTCAGGGCGTACAGGAGAGTGGTCTTTCCTCCTGCTCCCGTCAGGGTGATGATCCGGCTGTCATCAAGGTGCATTTTCCGGATCAGGGTTTCTATGAACGTTGTGGTCATGGCGGTTCCTCCTGTGATGTTGTCTTTCCAATATCATAAAGGAAATCCCGGAAAAAGAAAACAGGTAAGAAAGCGAAAGTGGAGAAAACAGGGATAGAAGGAAAAGAAAAACATCTGCCGGTATGTCACTCGTTGCTTTCGAATAAGTTATCTTGCCGACGTTGCAAAGTATACGGAGATTTGATAAAGTAGAAACTGTTTAGAATTATTGACAAATAAAAGAATTCCGGAATCATTGAAGAAGGCGGATAGAATTCAAAAATAATATGGACGAAAAGGGGGAGGATAATGATGAGTGAGAAGATTGTGTTCTGCCGGGGCGGCGGATGTACGGCCAAACTGGGGCCGGGGATTCTGGAGCGGGTGCTCTCCCGGCTGCCGGAGGGGACAAAGGACGAGAGACTGCTCATCGGCTTTGACAGTCATGACGATGCGGCGGTGTATAAGATCAGCGAGGATACGGCCATCGTACAGACGCTGGATTTCTTTCCACCGATGGTGGAGGACCCGTATACGTTCGGGAAGATCGCGGCGGCCAACGCGCTGAGTGATGTTTACGCCATGGGCGGCCGTGTGATCACCGCTTTGAATATCGTCTGTTTTCCGGAGAAGATGGATCTGAATATTCTGGGAGAGATCATGCGGGGTGGTCAGGAGAAAGTGAACGAGGCGGGCGGCACGCTGGCCGGTGGACATTCCATTGCGGACGACAGTGTGAAGTACGGTCTCTCAGTGACCGGCCTGGTCCATCCGGACCATATCCTTCCCAATGACGGCTGCTTCGTTGGCGATAAACTGATTCTGACAAAGCCGTTGGGCGTGGGCATCATTGCCACTGCCAACCGGGTGGGAGAGACGACCAGGGAGGCCATGGAGGAGGCAATCGCTTCCATGACGACCTTAAATAAATACGCGGCGGAGATTGCCGCAAAATACCAGGTGCACGGCTGTACGGACGTGACCGGATTCGGCTTTCTGGGGCATCTCCACGAGATGATGCACGGAGCGTATTCCTGTCAGATCACAGCGTCCGCCGTGCCGTATATCGCGGACGCCCGCCGCTGCGCCGATGAGTTTTTGCTGACGGCGGCCGGGCAGCGGAACCGCAATTATGTGGAACCTCATGTGGATTTTGGCGGGATTGATTTTGCCATGGAGGAGATATTGCTGGACCCGCAGACTTCGGGGGGACTGCTGATCAGCGTGGACCCGGAGGACGCCGAAGCGCTGCTTGATGAACTTAAGACACTCTCCCTGCCGTGCGGCATGGTGGGCGAGGTCATAAACAGACGGGATAAGGAGATTCTGGTCCGCCCGTAAGATAGATGTGTGAGAAAGGATAAGGCTATGATAAAAGTAAATGCAATGGGCGACGTGTGCCCGATTCCGGTGATCAAGACAAAAAATGCCATCAAAGAGATGGCGGAAGGCGGCGTGGTGGAAGTTCTGGTGGATAACGAGATCGCCGTGCAGAATCTGACAAAGATGGCAAAGCAGAAACAGTACGTCTGTCGTTCGGAAAAAGTCGCGGAGAACGAATACAAGGTGACCATCACGGTGCCGGGCACCGCCACGACAGCAGGAACAGTGCCGGGAGCGGAAGCCAGCGCGGCGGCAGGAACAGGAGAGGAAGCCGCTACAGCGGAGCCAGCCGCCGTTTCAAAAGCGGAAGAAGCGATTTCCTGTATGCCGGACAGCCGCAGAAAGAAGAAGCTGGTGGTGCTGCGTTCCGGAAAGATGGGCGAGGGCAGCGACGAACTGGGGACTGCTCTGATGAAGAGTTTTATCTACGCGCTGACAGAGCTGGAGGAACTGCCGGAGACCATCCTTCTTTATAATGGAGGCGC
>DXEQ01000073.1 GCA_019114885.1 Candidatus Anaerobutyricum stercoripullorum | reverse complement strand
AGGGAGATCCGATCAATGAATAAAAGATTGATCGGATCTCCCCTGACTTCTCTATCGTTCTACTTCTTCTCTTTTAACGCCACCGCTGTCTTGATCAGCTCCACAGTGCCGTCGATGCCGAGAATACTGCTGTCGATGGTCAGATCGTAACTCTTCAGATCGCCCCACTTGCGGGAAGTGTAGTAATTGTAATAGCTGGCCCGCTGCTTGTCCATCCTGACCGCCGCATCTTTTGTCTTCTCAAGAGGAACGTTGTACTGTTCATTGATCCGGTGCTTCTTGAAAGCCATCGGAGCATGGATGAACACGTTCAGCTTGTTCTCGTAATCTTTGAGCGCATAGTCGGCACAGCGTCCGACGATCACGCACGGTCCCTTATCCGCAATCTTCTTGATGGTATCAAAGGCGGCAAGGAATACCTTCTGATTGAGCGGCATGTCAAAGGAAGTAGCATTGTATCCCAGCGCATATGGATCCATGACCAGAGAATACAAAAAGCTTGTGGTCGGCTTCTCGTCGTAATTCTCAAACATCTCCTCGCAGATGCCGCTCTCCTTGGCGGCAACCTTCAGCAGTTCCTTGTCATAAAACGGGATACCATAGTATTCCGCCAGCTTCTGTCCAATCTCCCTGCCTCCGCTTCCGTACTGTCTGCCAATTGTGATAATCGTATTCATAACATCACTCCTTTTTATGTCGTCCGGTATTGCCCGAAAAAAATGCAGTCGATGACTTTACTATAACTATACCACAATTTTCACAGTTTGAACAGTTTTTTATCTGTTTTTTTGAGCATATTGAACAGCAGCGTCCACATCTTTCTCCATTTGCGCCCGCAGTTCATCCAGGGAAGCAAAATGCATCTCCGGACGGCGATAATGAAGGAGTTCCACTTTGATGACCTCTCCGTAGATATTCCGGTCAAAATCCACAATGTTCGTCTCCACGTCTTTCAGACCGTCGGTCTCCACCGTAGGCTTGACGCCCACGTTGGTGATACCGTAATGATATCCTTCCTCTCCCGGGAGGAAGATACGGGAGATGTACACGCCGTTTGGCGGGAGCAGCTTGTTTTTATCCGCCCTCTGATTGGCCGTCGGAATCTGGATGGTCCTGCCCAGCGCCTTTCCGTGGACGACCGGTCCCATCACGGCAAACGGCCGGCCAAGAAGAAGGCTGGCTTCCTCCATCTCTCCTTTTTCAAGATGCGCGCGGACTCTTGTGCTGCTGACGTCCTTACGGCCCATCTGGAGCTTCTCTATCACAACCAGTTCATAGCCGTATTTGGGAGCCAGTTCTTTAAGAAGTTCCACATCGCCGGACCTCTTTCTGCCAAAACGACAGTCGCTTCCGACAACGATGACCTTTGCCCCGGCTTTTTTCACCAGAACATCCCGCACAAACTCTTCCGGCGTCTGCGCCGCGAATTCTTTTGTGAAAGGATGCTCGATCAAGATATCAATATGCATCTCTTCCAGCAGGAACCGGCGTTCTTCCTTCGTGTAGATCTGCTGATAGGACTGATCGCCGGAGAGCGCGGAGCGGGGCGGCATGTCAAAGGTAAACACTACGCTCTTTAAGCCTGCTTTTTTCTGTTTTTTTATCTCATCAAATAATAGCTGGTGTCCCCGGTGAAGTCCCTCGAACTTTCCCAGCGCCACCGCAGTATTTTCCAGATGAAAATCCGGATCTTTGATGTACTCCATAATTTGTTCTCCTGATGCTGTCTTTACATATCAAAAAATAGTTTGTCGGGATGCAGCAGGGCGGCGCCGTTCTTCCTTTTGTATATGCCGATAAAATGTCCCTGCCTGTCATATATGCGGTACATTGCCGCACCTGACTCTTCTGCTTTTGCTCCGTCCGTACCGGCCCCGGCAGACTTCGGATTGTCCGCGCCGGGCTTTGCCGGCACATTTTCTTCATCGGAACGGGACCGGCAGGCTTCCCATGGAACGGGATTGCCATTATAGAGCCGTTTTTCTGCCTTTTCGGTCACGGTCACCGCCGGATAACCGGCAAAAACGGAATCGACGGGCAGGATATGTTCCAAAAGCGCGTCCGCGTCCCGCAGCGCTTCCACCTCCGCAAGAGTCAGCGCATCCTCTATGGCAAAGAAAGCCACATTGGTCCGGGTGAGCGCAGCCATACAGCCGCCGCACCCGGCTTTCTCACCGATATCTCTGCAGAGGCTGCGGATATAAGTCCCCTTGGAACACCGCACGGAAAATGTCACATAAGGCAATGCGATCTCCCGAATCACGATGTCATAAAGCCGGACCGGACAGGCCTTGCGTTCAATGACGACGCCCTCCCTGGCCAGTTCGTACAGCTTCCTGCCTCCCACCTTTTTGGCAGAATACATGGGAGGAATCTGATCGTAGCCTCCCACAAAGGAGAGGATGATCTCCCGCACTTCTTCCTCGCTGACTGTCACCGGTCTTTCCGTGAGGACCGTGCCGGAAATATCTTCCGTATCCGTCGTTTTTCCGAGAAGAAGAACGGCCTCGTAAGTCTTATCCCAGTCACCGATCCTGTCACAGAGACGGGTGGCTTTTCCCAGGCAGACCGGGAGCACGCCCTCGGCGTCCGGGTCCAGCGTCCCCGTATGGCCGATCTTTTTCTGGCGCAGAATCCCCCGAAGCTTCGCCACCACATCATGGGAGGTGAATCCCTTTTCTTTTCGTATGTTTATAATTCCGCTGATCATAAATCTTCATCCTGCGTGAGCTGCTGTTCCATATACGAGGTGAGGTTGTTGACCACATCCCGCACATTGCCCGTCATGGTGCATCCGGCTGCCCGCACATGTCCGCCGCCGCCAAACTGTTCCGCGATCTTGCGCACATCCACCTTGCCGTTGGAACGCATGCTGACCTTGAACTCTCCCTCCACCTTTTCATAGAGGAAGAGGGCACATTCCACACCCTCGGTCACCCGAAGCTGGTCGATGACACCTTCCAGATCCTTGCTGTCGATGCCATAGAAATCCA
>DXEQ01000072.1 GCA_019114885.1 Candidatus Anaerobutyricum stercoripullorum | reverse complement strand
AGTGTTCAGTTGCTTCATCATCCAGGAAATACCGGAGAAGTCCATATCGACCAGCAAAACGCCGGTCTGCACCACGCCCTGATTTGTGATCTCCACCGCGCGGCTTAACGAGATCACCCAATAATATTGCTGTGTCCCGTCATCAAAAAGATTCTGAATGTGCGGAGTGGAGAAATGCATATTTTCCGTCTGCCGCATGGCTGTCTCAAACCAGTCCTGTCCGGCGGGATCGGTATTCTTTTTCTCGTTGGCCACCGGTTCCGCCATGAGCAGTCGCCCGTAATTATTATAGAGGGCGATGCTTCTAAGCTTATCCTTATTGGCCTCGTACAGCAGGTTCATCTTGTCCTGCACTTCCTGACTCTCCTTCAGATAATCGCTCTCCTTTATAGTCTGATAGTAGGCGGCGTCCGAGATCTGCCGCATACTGACAAGGTAATCCTCCAGACTCTTTCCGGTCTGTTCCACCAGCTTCTGCGTATTCTGTACATTTTCTTCTCTGGAAACCATCATAAAGCGATTGTACAAAACCAGTCCCATGACCAGCATAAGGATGATCGAGATCAGGGAAAAAGCCGCCATGATCGTAGACTGGATCTCTCTGGGCTTTACCATGTCCACAAAATTAAAACGTTTATTTTTCACCTTTTGTATGCTCCATTCTAAATTTGGAAGGGGACACGCCGAACTGCCGTTTAAAAACGTAACTGAAATAATTCGGGTCGGCATACCCTACCCGCCCGGCGATGACATAATTCTTCTCATCCGTTTCCAGAAGCAGCCGCTGCGCCTCTTCCATACGACACTCCGTCAGAAAACCGATGAAAGAGGTTCCTGTTTCTTTTTTGAAAATGCTGGAAAAATAAGAGCTGGATACACCTAACTCCCGGCAGATTTCATCCAGAGACAGGTTCTCATCTGCATAGTTGGCGTAAATGTATTCCTTCGCCTCGGATACAATAGTCTGCGAGGAAGTGTTTCTTGCCCGGACCAGCTTATCGCTGAAAGTAAAACAGATGTCGGTCAGCCAGCGCCGCAGTACATCGGGCATCAGGTCCACAAGGTAATCGCACAGCTTCCGCATATCACCGAACATTTCCTCCGCAGGGAGGGCGTTATTGGTGGCAAAACGATACAGCTCACTGATCATGTCCATCACAGCCACATGATGCTGCTGCAGGGACTTGCCGGAAAAGGAAGGATGCCCCAGATACTGTTCCACCGCCTCCTCAATACGTTCTTTGTCGCCCAGTCGGATCATCTTAAACAGATGCGCCGTCTCCTCCGTATATTCCGGCGCCATCTCCGTCTGCTTCTGCGGCACGATCTCTCCAATATTGATCGCTCTTGACGCACCGTAAAGCACCCGGTAGGACAGGGCTTCTCTGGCGCCGGTATAAGATCCCGGCAGTTTCAGGATCTCCGAACAGACCGGACCTACGCCCACTGTGACCACAGCCCCGAGAATCCGGTGCGCATAACGGCAGAACTTATCGCACTCGTCCGTCAGATCTGTGATCTCCTCCTCTTCTTTCAGCTGAGCGATGGCCACGCCGTTCTCCATATAGGAAAAGTGCCGGAGCCTCCACCGGTCGCTGATCCTCTCCATGGCCTGCTTCTGCACCAGAGTATCCAGCAGCACAGGATTCATGTTTTCCGGCGCCTGTGTCACCGAAGTATGGATGACCAGACAGCAGTAATAAGGTCCCTCCAGAGAGATCTGATAATCTGTCAGATACCTGTCAAGCTCCCCTTCCGTGATCTTCCCCTCCATGAGGGTGGAATAAAAGTTCGCCTGCAGCAGGGGGAGGGATTCCATATAGTATTGCTGGAGAGTCTCCATATTCTGTTTTTCACTGACCTCCTGCTCCAGCTTCTTCCTAAGCTGTGTGAATACCTCCGACAACTCCATGGCATTGATCGGCTTTAAGATGTATTCTTCCACACCTATGTGAACGGCTTCTCTGGCATACTCAAATTCATCAAAACCGGTAAACACCAGGATCTTTGTCTCCGGATACCGTTCTTTGATTCTCTTTGTCAGCTCAATACCGTCCATGTACGGCATCTTGATATCGGTCATGACCACATCGGGCTGGTACTCTTCCACCATCTCCAGTGCCTTCACACCGTTGCTGGCGTAACCGACCACCGTAAACCCGAGGGCCTCCCAGTCCATTTTTTTAATGATGATCTGAACGACTTCTTCCTCGTCATCGACCAGCAGTAAAGTATATTTGTCCATTCTTTTCTCCCCGCATCTCAGATATGTATCGTCAATTCCCGCGCAAAGTATGGATCACTTCGCGGCAGTACCTGTTGTCAACTATAGTTATTATAACAAAAGTCCATATCTGTGTAAATGCAGTGCACAAAAAAGAAACCACAAAAAAGAAGCAACAAAAAAAAGAGCCAGACTTGCGTCTGGCCCCATATGTAATCATTATTTCTTCTGAACGTATTTCAGACAGTCCAGTGTAACTGCGACGAGGATGATGATACCGGAGAATACGAACTGCAGGTTCGTGTCGATACCAAGAATCGTCAGAGAGTAAGTAAGTGCTGTAAAGATACATACACCGACAACTACACCAGAGATCTTACCGATACCACCGGTAAAGGAAACACCGCCGACTACGCAGGCTGCGATGGCGTCCATCTCCCAGCCCTGTCCATAAGCTGCGGAACCGGAACCGACCATTCGGATACACTCTAACCAGGAACCGAAACCGTAAAGGATACCAGCCATCACGAAAGCTCCTACTGTAACTGCAAATACGGAGATACCGGATACAGCTGCTGCCTCAGGGTTACCGCCGACTGCGTAAAGGTTTTTACCAAATGTGGTCTTATTCCAGATGAACCATACGATGACAATGGCTGCCACTGCCCAGATGATGATGGTCGGGAATCCACCGATCTTAGGGATGATCATGTTCGGGATCGTAGGCTCGATAGCACCGAAGGATACACCCTTTGTTGCGTAAGTTACAAGACCGAAGATTACAAGCATGTTGGACATGGTTGAAATAAACGGATGCATCTTAAACTTCGCCGTAAAGAATCCGGCAATTGTCGTAAAGAACGTACACAGTACCACGCAGACAACCAGCGCGAAGATCACGCGGACGATGAGCGGCATACCGGTGAAATCGAAGATATGTCCGAATACACCACCGGTGTTGATGCCCTGATGCATGATGATGGTCGCTGCCGTCATACCCATACCAACCATACGGCCGATGGAAAGGTCTGTACCTGCTAAGAGGATCAGCGCCGCAACACCGAGAGCCAGGAACATTCTAGGCGAAGCCTGCTGGAGAATGTTCAGCACGTTGTTGTAAGTTAAGAGCGGAGCGCCCTTTACGATTGGTGTGATGATACACAGCGCGATGAAAATGAGAACGATGGCGATGTAAAGACCATTCTGCAGTAAGAAATTTCTCTTATTGAATGTGTACTTGTAGTTCTCCCATTTCTGCGCGCGGGATTCCATAAAGGTAAACTTGGACATGCGGAGCAGGTCGATCAGATGATATCTGTGAGAAAATGCGTCATGTCTTCTGTCCTTGACAGCCTGCAGATCGTTCTGATACTGCAGCTTCGCGTCAAAGAGACGGTTCTTGTAAACGTAGTTCTCGTCTTTGATCTCCTGGCTGTCAGACAGCTTTTTCAGATTCTCCTCATGTTCTTTCTTTAATTCTACAAGCTTCTGGTCATATTTTTCTTTGGCAAGCACCTTTTCTCCGGCGCAGCTTTCTTCCACCAGTTTGTAGTAATCATTATCAAAGTGTTCATTGAGGTATGCTTCCGCATCGGCAACCAGTTTGGCGATCTCAGCCTTATTCTGCTCTTCCACTGTCTTTGCCTTGGCGATCTCTGAACGAAGCTCAGCGCTTCTGTTCTCTTTTTCTCCCTGTGTCAGGGAACGGTCTCTTTTCACTCCATCTAATTTATTCTGAAGAGAAAT
>DXEQ01000071.1 GCA_019114885.1 Candidatus Anaerobutyricum stercoripullorum | reverse complement strand
AGAATAGTATCGATTTATTGTACACGATGCGATATTATATATGCATAAGGAGGTGAGATACAGATGAGCAAGCATAGTAAACAAAAGAAAACGTTCGAAATCTAGCACAGTTGCTGCTCATCTGCGTAATGTATGTTGTTTAAACTGGGAATATTTTTCATTGCTATTGGCATAACAAAGTTATCTATATTTTTGTTCTTGAAATGGAAGGATAATCATGCCAATTGGTAATCCTTCCAAACAGTCCATTGCTGCGCGAAAATACGAAGCGAAGGCAGGCTGGATATCCAAAAGCTACAAGATGAAGCGTGAAACAGTTGAAGCCTTTGCCGAAGCCTGCAATAAGGCGGGCGTCAGTCAGGCGGGTCAGTTGATGAAGATGATGAATGAATTTATTGAAGAAATAAACAAAACAGATAATGAATGAGAGAGAGCACCAGGCATGAAAGTGCCGGGTGCTTGTTGTTTTTTATAAGCCCTCCTGTAATGACGTCCGTATCCTTTTATTTTTATGGCCATCAATATGGCACTGTGCTATACTTAAAACAAAAATTACGATCAGGAGGGAAATGTATCATGAAGAAGATATTAAGTGAAAATAAATTATCTCTGTTTCTTTCCTCTGTTATTATCCTGCTTCCGCAGGTTGTTGCCGCTCTGTTGGGGGAACACATTTATTATCTCCCGCTTCAATGCCTGGTCCTTCACTGGATCTGTCTGCTTGTTACATTTTATGACTGGCGGAAGAAACCGCAGGAGAAGAAGATCACGCAGCTGGTGCTGTGGATCATGCCGGTAATATCCATGGCGGGGAGTGCATTTATTCTGCTCGTAAAGAGCGGACAGGTGAGCTACACACTGGCCCCTTACTTTATGAATGTCGGTTTCGGCCTGATGTTCATCGTGCTGGGCAGTTCTCTCCCGAAGATCCGGAGGAACCGGACCATGGGCATTAAGGTGAAGTGGGCGCTGGAGAATGATGACAACTGGAATGCGACCCATCGGTTTGGGGGAAAGGTATGGATGGGCTGTGGATTCGTATGTCTGCTGTGCGCGCTTTTTCCGTTCAGCGGTCCTGGCACAGGGCTGTTTGTCGCGGCTGTGTTTGCAGCGGCACTGGCGCCGACCGTTTATTCCTGGCTGTATTACCGGAAGCAGCTTCAAAACGGAGAAGTTGTGAGAATGCAATCTTCCAAAAAAGGAGCGCTTGTCGCCGTACTGTTTATCGCGGCGACCGTTGTCTTTGTCGTTTGGGTTTTGTTTTCAGGGGATATGTCGATACATTTTCAGGAAAATGAGTTTACTGTTGAGGCGTCCGGCTGGCGTGATTACACGGTACAGTACGCGGATATCGAATCAGTGACCTATGAACCGGAAGGCGTATCGGACGGAGAAAGTGATCGGCGGACCAACGGATTTGGCAATCTGAAAATGTCCATGGGACATTTCTATAATGAGCGTTTCGGCGATTATATACGGTATACATTTCATGACTGCGCGGCCTGCGTGGTCCTGCAGACGCAAGGAGGGATTGTCGTGCTCAACGGGGAGGACGAGGCGTCCACGGAGGAGATATATCAGACGCTGCAGGAAAGAATCCGGTAGAAGAGCTGATATTTTGCCAGAATTTCAGAAAAACTCTTGACCTGCACTCGGCGTACACCTTTATACTGCAGACAGAACGGGTCAGTACACGAGGAGGTGTTGTTATGCGGATCAATGAGGCGGCTGAAAAAGTCGGGATGACAAAACGAGCGATCAAATATTATGAGGAGCAGGGACTCCTTACTGTGTCAAAAGATGAGAACGGATACCGGAATTATACGGAGGAGGATATCCGGATTCTGAAAAATGTATCGCTGTACCGGAAACTCGGAATCGGCATCAAAGATATCCGGCACATTTTAACAACCGGGGATCAGAGCATTCTGCTCAGGATTTATCAGGATAAGCTGGAAGAAAAGGAAGTGCGTGATTCAGAAGTAAAGGCGCTGGAACAGTTTATAGAAAACGGGGACGTGTCAAAGGCCGATGAGCTGCTGGATCACGAAGCCTTTGATCAGGCGATTGAATCCCTGATTCCCGGCAAGTGGAGTGAATATTATAAGGATCACTTCCGCCCGTTTCTGCATATCCGGATAAAGACGGAAGAACAGAAACAGGCGTTTAAAAACCTGCTGGAATATTGCGATGAGACGACGATCAAAGTACCGTTTCTCATGACGCTGGGTGTCAATCTGGCGGGCGGAATCAGGAGGGAGACCAGAACGGCGGAGGAACTGACTTCCTATTACCGGGATATGAGTGAAGCCGATTATGATACTTTGAAAGCAAATGTACTGAAAGGCGCGAAACTGAAATCGGGCCCGCTGAAGTATCACCCATCCTACGTGGCGCAGCGAAGAATGCAGAAGGAGCTGCAAAATAAGGGATATAATGACATTTTTATTAAGAATCTGAAGATCTTATCGCCGAAATACAGGGAATATAAAGAAGCGATGGATGCGATGAATGACCGGATCTGCCGGGAACTGGGAATATATTATGATTCCAATTATAATCTGATATTCAAAGACAGAGAATAATTCGTGTGATATTCAGATTCCATCTGGACAGGAGTCGCATCTTACAGTAAAATAGAACATTAGCGACAGAAGCCGCCATCGGCTTCTGTTTTTGCTGTTTATGACAATGGAAGGGAGACAAGAGGAATGAAAAGAGAGACATTTGGTTCCCGGATTGGTTTTATTCTGGTATCGGCAGGATGTGCCATCGGGATTGGAAATGTATGGAAGTTCCCGTATCTTTGCGGTGAGTACGGCGGAGCGGCATTTATTCTGATCTATCTGATCTTTTTGCTGATCATGGGGATTCCTGTTCTGGTGTGCGAGTTCTCCATCGGGCGTGCCAGCCGGTTCAGTGTGGCGGCTTCTTTTGAAAAGCTGGAACCGCAGGGAACGAGATGGCACTGGACGAAATGGATCGGAATCGCAGGCAGCTATCTGCTGATGATGTTTTATACCACGGTGGGCGGCTGGCTCATGTACTACTGCGTGAAGAGCGTGCGGGGCGATTTTCGCGGCGCGGATACGGAGCAGGTGACGGCGGCGTTTTCTGACGTGATGGGCAATATGCCGGTGATGATGTTCTGGACGATTCTCATCTGTGTGGTGGGATTTGCCGTATGTATTTTCGGGATTCAGAAAGGAATTGAGAGGGCGTCGAAGTTTATGATGTCCATTCTGCTGGTGCTGATGGTCGTGCTGGCGGTCCATTCCGTTTTCATGGAAGGCGCGGGAGAAGGCATCCGGTTCTATCTGGTGCCGGATTTTGCGAAGATGGCGGAGCAGGGCATAGGAAATGTGATCTTTGCCGCCCTGAGTCAGTCGTTCTTTACTTTGTCCATCGGTATCGGCGCCATGATGATCTTCGGAAGCTACATGCCGAAGGAGCGGACGCTGCTCGGCGAGGCGGTGAGTATCACTGCGCTGGATACCAGCGTGGCGCTGACGGCCGGATTTATCATTATACCGGCCTGCTTTGCCTTTGGGATTGAGCCGGGTTCCGGTCCGAGCCTGATCTTTATCACGATCCCGAATATTTTTGCTCAGATACCGGGCGGCGCCCTCTGGGGAGGATTATTTTTCCTTTTCCTGACCTTTGCGGCCTTTACCACGGTGGTGGCGGTATTTGAGAATATCATTTCCTTTGATATGGACCTCTTTGGATGGTCCCGGAACAGGAGTGTCGCGGTGAGCGCGGTGCTGATCATTCTTCTCAGTGTGCCGTGCGTGCTGGGATTTAATGTGCTGGCGGGCTTCCAGCCTCTGGGAGAGGGCAGCACCATCATGGACCTGGAAGATTTTATCGTATCCAATAATCTGCTTCCGCTGGGAAGTCTGGGTTATGTACTTTTCTGTACCAGAAAAAATGGCTGGGGTTGGGAGAATTTCCTGGCGGAGGCCAACACCGGAAAAGGCCCGCATTTCCCGAAAGGACTTAAAAATTATGTTGCCTATGGCATTCCGCTGATTATTATGGTAATCTATCTGAAAGGATACTATGATAAGTTTGTCGCGCAGGGGACGGCCGCACTGGCAGGGTGGATGGCTGTCGCGGTTTTATTCCTTGTCTTTGTGATCGGCTGCGCGCTGGCCGGCGGTGGCAGAGGACACGGAGGACAGACCGTGGATTCCGGGAACTGATACGGAAGATAAAAGAGAGAGAACACGAATGGATTATTTTTGTATGGTAATCTGTTCGTGTTTTTTTGATTTTATTCAGTTTTAAACTGAATGACTCCGCTCTATACATATGCTAATATCCTTATATATAAAGAATAATTTTACAGGAGGAAAGACATATGAAGATACGAAGTGATTTTGTGACGAATTCCAGCAGCAGCAGTTTTATCCTGGCAAGGAAGGATGAGTTAACAGAGGAGCAGAAGCAGCTTATTCTGGACTATGTCTGCGATAATCTGCTCGGAGAGATGGTGCTGACGCCTGACAGCACGGAGGAGGAGATCGCAGGCTTTATTGAGGAGGAGTATATTGAGGAAGAGCGGGCCAGACAGATCCGGAAGGCGCTCAAGGAGGGCAAGTCGATCTACTACGGCTGTGTCAGCTTCGAGGACTGCGAGTACAGTTACAGCGACGCCTTTGAGACGCTCTGGGCGGATCTGGAGAAGTGTACGCCGGACAATTTCACCATGATTGACGGTGATCTGAGTTATTAGGAGAGTCTTATGAAGATCAGAGTGGATAAGAATTTTGTTTCCGCTTTTGATGAGAAGAGCGGGAAGTACATGCGCACGGGAATCCTCAGAGGGAAGAAGGACACGGGAGTCGACCCCTTCATGGCTTCTTTTCCCGAATTGCTGGATGTCGGGATCATGGGACACTGCATCCACGGGCGGACGGGATTATGTGTGAAGGCGGGGATTGAGTGCTATCAGGACGGTCTTCACCGGATGGAGCCCAACATGAGTCTGGAGGATTTTGAGAGCATTGTGGATCAGTGCAGAGGCAGGACGTTTCAGATTGCCCTGGGAGGATGCGGGGACCCGGACCAGCACGAGCATTTCCCGGAGATACTGCGTCTCTGCCGTGAGGCGGGTATTGTCCCTAATTTTACGACCTCCGGGTTCGGCATGACCAGGGAAGCTGCCCGCCTGTGCCGGGAGTACTGCGGAGCGGTTGCCGTCAGCTGGTACCGGTGTCAGTACACGCTGGATGCCATTGACATGCTCATGGAGGAAGGTGTGAAGACCAATATTCATTATGTGCTGAATACGGATACGCTGGAGGAGGCTGTCCGCCGTCTGGAGGAGGATGATTTTCCGGATGGGATTAATGCGGTAGTCTTTCTTCTGCATAAGCCGGTGGGACTGGGAACCCGGGAGAAGGTCATTCCGTGGGACAGCCCGGACTTTCGCAGGTTTATGCGGACCGTCCATGAGGCGGAGACAGACTGTAAGATTGGTTTCGATTCCTGCACGGTCCCGGCCATTCTCAATGACCCCGGCAATATCAGCATTGACAGTGTGGATACCTGCGAGGGGGCCAGATGGTCTGCCTATATCTCTCCGGATATGAAGATGATGCCATGCAGTTTCGATAATCAGGCGCAGAGATGGGCCGTGGACCTTCGGCGGTTTTCCATTCAGGAAGCGTGGGACAGCCGGGAGTTTGAGGATTTTCGCAGCAGGCTCAGGAACGCATGTCCGGGCTGCCAGATGCGCCGCCTGTGTCTGGGAGGCTGCCCGATCTGTCCTGAGATCGTGCTGTGTGGGAAGAGGAAGAGAAGCAGGGTCTACTGGATGTGAGACGTTTTTGTGGAAGCGGCAGGAGTAGGTTTCGCATTTTGCGATGATACTGTAACAGGTTTTGTCACCGACAGACAGGAAGGGAAGTGATAGAGTGCATGATTTCAGATATCCCAAGATTGACATAAAGCGGACGGGGCGTCTTTTGAAGCGGGAGTGCCTCCGGCAGAATTATTCTGTGAAGGATATTCAGAATTATCTGCAGATTGGCGCTTACCAGTCCATCTACGCCTGGTTCAACGGCAAGTCTCTTCCCTCCCTTGACAATATGTTTGCGCTCAGCCGACTTCTGGGCAAGTCTGTGGAGGAGCTTATTGTCTGTCAGGATGAAGTCAGGTATGCAGACAGAGACAGGTGGATTTTCGGCTGCCCTTCCAGGGAGAGAGTGTTGGCATACTGTAATTTCCTGTTTGGAGAACCGGCATGATCACAATGAAAAACAGGAAATGCCGGGATTGGATTTTGGCATTTCCTGTTATTTTCAGATGAGGGATCCGAGAATCTGTTTGTGCAGTTGGATTCTGATTTACCCGTATATCCGGACATATTCAGGATATAAGAATAACTTATCCGGATGTTCTGGCTGAACTCTCATCTGAATGGCATATATCACATCGATAACAATATAGTAACAATCAATAATATATGAATATAATATATTTTATATAAGCAAAATAGACGAATTTTCTGCCTTTTCATTTTGCACCGTTTCTGACTCTGTCCGTTGGTCTCGGAAGGTCCGGACGGAACAGCGTCAGATTGATAAGGGTTTTTGTGTAAAGCAGTCTCTCCGTAATGTTCCGCGAAACAGATTCCTGATTCTTTAATCTATGTAAGAACTGGGCGCCTTCACTCATCGTCATCGACAATCATGTTGTCGAGAGCGTATTTCAGCGCCATGCTGATCAGTTCGTTTCTGGAACGATTGGTCCGGGCAGATAGCTTGTTGTACTCCTCCTGTATTCTTTTTTCTGTGCGGATCGTCATTGTGACGTATCGGTCATCTTTTGGTGTAATCACCAGTTTGTTGTCTGTTTTATCCATGGTGTATTCTCCTGTTTAATTTTGTTATATTATAAATTAAACTGCAAATATAAATCTATACCAGAAAATAGTTTGAAAATATAATGCAAAAATGATTTAAGTTGTGATATTATTTATTAATAAAAAGATATACATTATACCAGCATTATCATTTAAAGGGGTTGAAAAAATGAGAGATATTCTGGACTTTCGAAAAAGCAGAAAAAAGGCGGATGGGTATTTTCGGATTTTTTGGTTGTGTGCTGTCTTCTGTATCCTTTTTGGCCTGGCGGCAGCGGTGACGGAGAGGTATGTCATGGTTTTTCAGATCTGCGCCGGGGCGGCGGGGATCTGTCTGGTGCTGGCGCTTCTTTTCCTGTGTCTGGCGCAGAGTGAAGGGATGGAACCCTGTCTGGCAGAGAGCTGTGAGGAGACGGGGGAGGAACAGATAGAAGAATTAAAAGATCTCCTTCGGAGAGAAAAGGGCAGATTGCAGAAAGAGAGACAGGGGGAGCTTTGCTGACGGATAATTTATCCTTTATAAAAGGAAGGTGTTTTGGTAGAATAAGACTGATCATCTTTTAACAGGAAATAAAGGAGGCAGACCGATGGAGTTACATCATGGACGTCCGGCGGATGAAACCGGACGATTGGAAAAAGAAATCAGAGTGTATGACCTGCTGGATGAGCTGGGGA
>DXEQ01000070.1 GCA_019114885.1 Candidatus Anaerobutyricum stercoripullorum | reverse complement strand
TTCTTCTCTTCTGTTTCTTCCTCTCCGCTCTTACTGTTCATAATGAGCATCTGGAGACGGTTCTCAATATTGGCAAAGCTTACGTCCGGATCGTAGTCCAGCGGCAGAATCTGGGCGTCCGGATACATTTCCTTTAATTTTTTTGAAATTCCCCGTCCTACTACATGATTTGGCAGACACCCGAACGGCTGCAGGATGACAAAGGCACGACAGCCATGTTTAGCATGATGTATAATCTCACCGGGAATAAGCACGCCCTCTCCCGCATCAAAAGTATGATGAATGATGGAATCGCTGTCCTTCACCATGTCCTGCATACGGCAGGCCGGAGTATACAGAGGATGCTCCACGGCAATGGCGTCGGTCATGTTATGAGCCAGGTTGAAAATATTATCTGCTGTGCGCAGCCACAGCTTCTTACCGAGCGGCGTCTTTAATTTGTATTCCTGCACCTGGGCGTCCTGATAGAAGTAAGTCTTCCGGATGACGTCGGTCATGCGTGCCTCAATGATCTCAAAGCCGTTCCGTTCCAGATAGTCCTCGATATCATGGTTTGCGCCCGGATGGAAGTTCAGCAGATACTCTCCCACAATGAGCACACGTTTTCTCGGATGAGAGCGGTCGTACTTCACTTCTTTCATGATGCTGATGGCCTTCTTCAATCCTTTCCTTGCTCCGCGGATACCATGGGACTGGAGACCGTAGATCACTTCATCCATGGCCCTCTCGAATGCCTCATCGGCGCTTCCTTTCACCAGTTCATATGGCCGGATTTTCCGAAGAAGCTCCTCCAGCACATCGATCATTGGCAGGGCAAAGGCAATCCGCATGGCAGAGATAAGATTCATCTTAAAGCCCGGATGCATATTATGGTAATCTACGTCATCGTTGGTGATAATCGGCACATCTGCAAATCCCGCGTCGTCGAGAGCCTTTCGCAGCAGGGCGCTGTAATGGGTCAGACGACAGTCGCCGATATATTTACCCATGCCGATGGCGACTTCTTTATCATCGTATTTTCCACTCTTTAAAGCAGATAACGCCTCTCCGATCACAATCTGCGCCGGAAAACAGATATCGTTATGTACGTACAGTTTTCCCAGACGGATGGCGTCCTCTCTTCCGATGGCAAGAGGCACCGCCCGGATACCCTGACCGGACAGAGCCGCCGACATGACTCGGCTGAAGGCGTGAGAGGTGTTCGGCACAAGCACCACCTTCTCCTTCCGGTTCTTCTTCGTAAACTTCACCGGATACGGATCGTGAAGCTCCTTGGCGTTCAACTGTTCCTTGCGCTCATGACGCATGGAAACCGTCTCGATGAAAGAGCGGACACGGATACGCAGTGGTCCCTGGATGTCACTCTCATCCAGCTTCAGGATCAATGGCGTCTTTCCGGATATCTCTTTCATGAGCCGGATGATCTCATCGGAAAGGTAAGCGTCATGGCCGCAGCCGAAGCTCACGATCTGCACATACTCCAGATGCTCGTTCTGGGCTGCCAGAATCGCTGTGGAAAGCATTCGGGCATGGTAGTTATTGACCACATCCAGACGGCTCATGGAAAGATCCACCTGGGACGCTTCCTCCAGAGAATCCGCCGTCAGCACCGGAATACCGAGACTGGTGAACATCTCCGGCAGATCATGATTGACCAGAGCGTCATTCTGGTACGGGCGGGACGCCAGCACAACGGCGTACGTGCCTTTGCGCTCCACTTCCTCGCAGACCGCCTTTCCGGCCTGGAATAATTCCTGTCTGAACTGCTCCTGGGCGGCGTCCGCCTGGGCGATGGCCTTTCGCACGGTCTCCGCTTCCAGATGGAAGGTTTCTTCCATATAATGGGTCAGCTGCCGGTCTCTGTCTTCCGGCGTATACCAGTGAAACAGCGGCGCGTCAAAAGGAATCCCCCACCTCTTCTCCGGGTTGTCGGAATTACGGATGACAATCGGATAACCTTTGACGATGGCGCACATGGACTGGCTGGTTTCCTCGGTGTTTTCTGAGGAAACGGTGGTGATGGACGGCATAAAAATGCGGTCCACTCCGCTTTTTACCAGCGCGCGGATATGTCCGTGCACCAGTTTGGCAGGGAAACAGACTGTATCCGAGGTTACGGCGGAAAGTCCGTCCTCATAAATCTTTCTCGTACTGTCCGGCGATACCTTTATCTGAAAACCGAGGGTCCGCCAGAAGGTGCGCCAGAACGGCATCGTCTCCCAGTAGGAAAGCACCTTCGGCAGTCCGATGGTCACATCTTTCTTCTCCTCCAGCTCCTCATAAGGATAATCCTTCATCAGGAGCTTCTCCCGCAGAGCAAAGAGATTCGGCACCTGCTCTTTTTGCTTCTGTTTCTCCTGAAGCATCCGCCGGACGTTGCCGTCCTTCGGGTCGCCGAGAATCTCGCCCCTCTCACAGCGGTTGTTGGTAATCCAGGAATTGCCGTTGGAAAAACGGATAATGGTACGTTTACAATGGTTGCCGCAGAACGGACAAGGCGAGTTGGCTTCCTGGGTGTAGGTGAAATCATCCAGCTTGCCAAGACCCATGAAAGTCCGTCTCCCATTGCCTGCCCTGAATCGCTCTTTTGTAAGGAGCGCCGTTCCGATGGCTCCCATGATGCCCGGATATGGCGCGCGGACTACCTCTCTGCCGATGTACTGTTCCATGGCCCGCAGTACCGCGTCGTTAAGAAATGTACCGCCCTGCACCACGATCTTATCTCCGAGGCTCTTTACATTTTCTATACGAATTACTTTTGTAAATACATTTTCTATGATGGAACGGCAGAGACCGGCCATGATATCCGCCGGCTGCTTGCCGTTTCTCTGCTCTGTGATGATACTGCTGTTCATAAAAACCGTGCAGCGGCTGCCGAGCACCGCCGGATTCTCCGAAGAAAAGGCGGCTTTCGCAATCTCCTTCACCGGAATATGCAGGGAGGAAGCGAAGTTCTCCAGGAAAGAACCACATCCGGAAGAACATGCTTCATTGACCACAATGTTAGTGATGATGCCGTTATCCAGCCATATGGCCTTCATATCCTGTCCGCCGATATCCAGAATAAAAGACACGTCGGACACATATTTCTCCGATGCGCGGGCATGGGCCACGGTCTCCACCACGTGACACTCCAGATTAAACGCCTTGGTAAACAGGAGCTCTCCGTAACCGGTGGCTCCGGCGGCGATAATGTCAAGCTTTACCCCGGCCTTCCGGTAACGCTCCCGCATGGCGATCAGCGCATTTTTCGCCACCAGAAGAGGATCTCCCTCATTGGCGGCGTAGAAAGAATCCAGAATGTTTTCATCTTCATCCATCAGCACAAACTTTGTGGTTGTGCTTCCGGAATCAATGCCCAGATAGGCGTGGATAATCTCACCCTCATGCAGCTCGGCCGCGCGGTTCTCCGGCAGACGCTGGCGCTCTTCAAACTGACGGCGCTCTTCCTGAGAATTAAAAAACGGAACGCCCGCCGCCTCCTGTCCGGGAAGATTCCTTCCCCGGTGCTCTTCCAGCGCAGTAATAAGCTCTTCCGCCGTATACTGCCGTGTTCTGTCAGCGAACATGCCGCTCAGAGCCAGAGCCGCGCCGTAGGCGATGATAATCTCCGGTCGTGCCGGGTGTATGATATCCTCTTCCGAGAGATGCAGTCTTTCGGCAAATACTTTCACAAGCGTAGGGTGGAACGTCAGAGGTCCCCCTTCAAAAGCCACCGGTTTCTCTATATCAAGCCCCTGCGCGAGACCGCCGATGGTCTGCTTCGCAATGGCGTGAAAAGAAGACAGCGCCAGATCAGACTTCGCCACTCCCTGATTGAGAAGAGGCTGAATGTCCGTCTTTGCATACACGCCGCAGCGCCCTGATATATCGTACACACAGGTTCCCTTTTCTGCCAATGTGTTGAACTCTTCCACCGGAACCTTCAGTATA
>DXEQ01000069.1 GCA_019114885.1 Candidatus Anaerobutyricum stercoripullorum | reverse complement strand
ATACGAGCTGGGAAGAAATCCGGGCGGCCGGTACATTTTCGGAAACGGGCAATGTGAAAGATTCGGCGATGGTTCCTGCGATGCAAAAAGAAGTCGATGTGTTTTCCGATGATTTTGAGGACAGGGTACGTGCCGGATGGACGGCACAGCTGATTGGTGGAGCACTGGGCACGCAGGTGGAAGGGTACAATACGGATAATATTGAAAAAGTGTATGGGAAGATCACGTTTTACCTTCGTCCGCCGGAAACATTCAATGATGATATCACGTATGAGATCGCGTTTCTGGACGCTTTCCGGGAACATGGCTATGAGGTGACCTCAGAGCAGATCGCGGAGAAGTGGCTGGAGCTTATTGCCGATGGATATTCGGCGGAGGAAGTGGCGCTCCGTAATCTGCGGCTGGGAATTCGCCCGCCGGAGAGCGGAACGCATCTTAATTATTATTCGGACTGGATTGGCGTACAGATGCGGACGATGATCCATGGTATGTCGGCTCCGGGCAATCCTGCACTGGCAGCAGAGCTGGCCGTGCGGGACGGAGTGATCTCCCATTCCAACAGTGGACTTTTGGGTGGTATCTTCAATGCAGTTCTCGTGTCCATGGCCTTTGTGACGCAAGATGTGAGGGAACTTTTGGTGAGGGCGGCAGACTATATTCCAAAAGACAGTGAGTTCTATCAGGTTCTGGATTTTGCGCTGCGGCAATGCCGGGAGAAGGAGAACTGGCGGGAAGCATGGCGGCAGTGTGAGAAAAAATATGAAGACTATAACTGGATTCATGTATATCCCAACGCTGCCGCGGAGATTATTGCTCTCTGGTACGGCAATGGGGATTTTGACGAGACAGCGTCCATCATCTGTATGGAAGGGAAGGATGCGGACTGCACGGCTGCGCCGGTACTGAATATCCTGGGCGTCATGTACGGGACAAAGATTCTGACGCCAAAATGGACGGAACCGCTGGGAACGACCATCCATACCATCATGCGGAAATACCGGAAGATATCGCTGCAGGCGCTCTGTGAGGAAACGATAGAGAACGTGCGCCGGGCACGTCAAACTTTTCCTTGAAATCCCCAGAAGCCTTTGCTATAATGTCTTATTGGCTGTGAGCCGCTTTTTATGCGGTTCTCAGGAGATGAAAAGATTTGGATCACAGTTTTTGATTTAGGAGGAAAAGCAATGCATTGGTCTGAGAAGATTGCAAAGGATATCATTAAGAGATCTCCGGACAAGGAAGAGTATGTCTGCGCTGCGGGTATTAGTCCGTCGGGATCGATTCACATCGGTAATTTCAGAGATATAGCCACCAGCTATTTTGTATATAAAGCACTTTTGAAACAGGGAAAAAAGGCGAGACTGCTTTTTTCCTGGGATGAGTTTGACCGTCTTCGTAAGGTTCCGGTAAATGTAAAGGAGATCGCGCCGGAGCTTGAGGAAGATATCGGTAAGCCTTATGTGGACGTGAAGGATCCGTACGGATGCTGCGGTTCTTATGCGGAGCATTTTGAGAAAGAGTTCGAGCGTTCTCTGGCCCGCTTCGGTATCGAGGTGGATTTCCGGAGACAGAGCGAGAATTACAGAAGCGGCAAGTATGCCAAATACGTGATTCAGGCCATCCAGAAGAGAAAAGAGATCTTTGATATTCTGGATAAGTTCCGTCAGCAGGAAGCAACGCCGGAAGAGAGAGAAGCTTACTATCCGGTGAGCATCTACTGTCCGGTCTGCGGCAAGGATGAGACGACCATCACATCCTCTTCCGAGGACGGCGTGACCTGCGAGTACACCTGCAAATGTGGTCACAGCGGACACTGGGATTTCAGCAAAGACTTCAACTGTAAGCTGGCATGGAAGATTGACTGGCCGATGCGCTGGATGGTGGAAGGCGTTGACTTTGAGCCGGGCGGAAAGGATCACGCCAGCCCGGGCGGCAGCTACGATACCAGTAAGATCATTGCGAAGAAGGTATTCGGCATCAACGCGCCGATGTTCAAAGGATATGAGTTCATCGGAATCAAGGGAACTACCGGCAAGATGTCCGGTTCCACCGGCCTTAACCTGACACCGGAGACTCTGCTTAAGATCTATCAGCCGGAAGTGATCCTGTGGCTCTACTCCAAGTCTGAGCCGAACAAGGCATTTGACTTCTGCTTTGATGATGAGATCCTTCGTCAGTACTTTGAGTTTGATAAGATGCTCAAGACCTACCAGGCCGGTAAGGGCAAGAACTTTGATTATATCGAGGGTATCATGCACAACTGCATGATCGAGGGCCGGACCATTCATCCGGTACCGATGCAGCAGATCGTGAACTTTGGTTCCGTGGTGGACTTTAACGCGGATATGCTGGAGACTGTCTTTGAGAAGATTGGCACTCCATATAAGAAGGAAGAGTTCGCGGAGCGTCTGGAACTGGCCAGATACTGGCTGGAGAAATGTGCGCCGCAGAACATGAATACCCTTCTTGGATACCGGAACTGGGATTACTATAATACATTAAATGAAGTGGAGAAAAAGGAGATTGCCCTCCTTCACGATTATATCGCGAAAGGAGACTATGATCTGGATTCCCTGAACACATTTATCTATGCTGTTCCGAGAGAGGCAGACCCGAACTTTGATGAGGAGAATAAGAAAGCCATCCAGGCCAACTTCTTCAAAAACGCCTACAATCTGATGATCGGCAAGGCGGCAGGTCCGAGACTGTACCTGTTCCTCTACGCCGTGGAGCCGGAGAGATATCTCTCCCTGCTGGACTTCTCCACACCGCAGACCGAGGAAGAGAGAGAGCTGGCAGCGGCCGCAAAAGCAGAAGCAGAGCGGATCGCAGCCGAAGAAGCCGCAGCGGCAGCGGCGGCAGCCGAGGAGGAAGCCCGCCGGGCATCCATCGCTCCGGTAAAACCGCAGATCACCATCGATGACTTCGACAAGATGGATATGCGTGTCTGCAAGGTAACTGCCTGCGAGATCGTGAAGAATGCGGAGAAGCTCTTAAAGCTCACCCTCTTCGACGGACTGGGAGAGCGCGTCATCGTATCTTCCATCCGCGACGAGTACAAGCCGGAAGATTTGATCGGCCGCAAGATCATCGTCATGGCCAACCTGAAACCGGCCAAGTTTGCCGGCGTCAAGAGCAACGGAATGTTGCTGGCGGCCACCCACGACGACTGCGGATGCAAGATCATCTTTGTGGACGACAGCGTGCCGGAAGGAACAGCGATCCACTAGGTGGGTTAAGCGCATGGATGACAGCCTGACCGGAACAGGCGAAGAGAGCAACGAAGCTAAATCCGCTCTTACGCCATAGTACCGGTGGAATCTTTACAAAAGTTTTTCTACACAGAAATGAACAGATAAGATATAATAAGCGCATGGACGACGAAAGAGAAAATGTTGTCCATGCGTTTTTTTATTTCATGGGAAAGAGTATTTCTATGAAATAAAAATGTTTTGTGATAGTTGAGGGAAAAGATTCCGGGGATGAATTGTATTATGACGGAGATAGGTGATATATATGAAAAAAAGATTTAATGTAACCGGTATCTGTTATCCGGAAGATAATTACATGGTAGATTTGTCGGGACGACTTCAGCAGACGGCAGATTATGTAGATGAAGGGAAATATTTTGTGATAAATCGTGCCAGACAATACGGGAAGTCAACCATACTGTGGGCGTTGAAGGAATATTTGAAAGAAAAATATATTGTCATATCCATGAGTTTTCAGGAGATGAGTTATGCGGATTTTC
>DXEQ01000068.1 GCA_019114885.1 Candidatus Anaerobutyricum stercoripullorum | reverse complement strand
AAGAGATGGTATAGTATACGGAATATGTGTGAAAATGTACCGGAACCGCCTGTACAAAAGAAGCGGGAACCGCAGCAAAACAGACGGTATCCGGATCAAGACCAGGAGGATGACATGGAGTTATATATACACATCCCTTTTTGTATCAGAAAATGTAATTACTGCGATTTTTTATCCTTTCCGGCGGGGGAGGAGACCATAGAGAAATACTGTCAGGCACTCTGTGAAGAGATCCGGCGGACAGGAGAAGCTGTCTGCGGGCCGGAATCATGCACACACGATGCGCATCGAGCAACGGACAATGCGTCGGCTGATGGAATATCCACAATCTTTGTGGGCGGCGGCACGCCGTCCGTGCTTTCTCCGATGCAGATACGCCGTCTTTTTGCCTGTCTGCGACAGAACTTCTCTATCCGTCCGGACGCGGAGATCTCCATGGAAGCGAATCCCGGAACGCTTGATGGGGAGAAGCTTTCCGCCTGCAGGGAGGCGGGCGTTAACCGGTTGAGCATCGGCCTGCAGAGCGCGGATGACGGCCTTTTGCGGACTCTCGGACGGATTCACACCTGGGAGCAGTTTCAGGAGAATTACGCGGCGGCAAGGCGGGCGGGTTTTACGAATATCAATATCGACCTTATGAGCGCGCTTCCGGGGCAGAGCCTTGATAATTATGTGGACACGCTTGAGAAAGTGACGGCGCTTGAACCGGAACACATTTCTTCCTACAGTCTTATTCTGGAGGAGGGAACCCCGTTTTTTGCATCGGAAGAGATTCGAAGACAGCTGCCGGACGAGGGGTTGGACCGGGAAATGTACGAAAAAACGAAGGCAATCCTTCATGAGAGAGGGTACGAGCGCTACGAGATCTCCAACTACGCGAAAGAAGGCTTCGCCTGCCGCCATAATCTCGGTTACTGGGACGGCGTGCCGTATCTTGGTCTGGGGCTTGGCGCTTCTTCTTATTACAATGGAGCCCGGTTTGCCAATGAGACTTCCACGGAGAAATATCTGAAAGAGCCGTTCGTGTCTTTTTGGGAGCGGCAGGATTATTTTGTGACCACGAAAAAAGACCGGATGGAAGACTATATGATCTTCGGTCTGCGAAAGATGGCAGGGGTCTCTCTTTCCCGGTTTGAGAAGGAGTTTGGCGTGTCCATGGAAGAAGTCTACAGCGAGGTGATCCGAAGATATGTGAATCTGCATCTTCTGGAAACGGATGGCGATATCGTCCGGCTCACCGACGCGGGGATCGACGTCAGCAACCGGATTTTTGAGGACTTCTTATTATGAATCTCCCGAAGCGTTTCCCTGCGTGCGGCAGCAATTTTTTCCGGGCGGCGTCCGGAGGGATTCGCCCAAAAGGGAGGAACCGTTTATGTGGCGTCGGGGAGCGGCGGTAAGGACAGCGATTCTCCCATGAGAGCGAGAAATCGTTTCAGTACGGGGAGATCGTGATCCGGCCGGCAGTAGACGCCGAAGGAAGCGGCCGGAAGGTCGGTGATTGGAATATAGCGCAGGTCCCTGTCTCTGGCAGCCGGGATATCCGGATAGATGGTGTAACCGATCTGCGCTTTGACAAGAGCGAGGGCGCTGTCCATGTTGTCGGTGAGAAAACGATTGACCGGGGGAAGATTGGACAGCAGGTGATTCTGCACACTGAAAAAAGAGTCCGGAAATGGTCTCGGCGTGCAGGCAATAAAGTTGCCTGCGGCAGAGAGCTGGCGCATGGTCAGAGAAGCATGCTGTGCCAGGGGGTGCCTCGGCGCGCAGATGCAGGCGTACCTGGCCATACAAAGTTCTTTATAATATAAAGAAGATTTTTTGCGGTTTTCCCGAAGACCCAGGGCGGCGTCGATCTGATTGTTCTCAAGCATGTTCATGAGGGACGGCAGAGGGATCAGCCGGATATTGGGGCGAAGCAGAGGGTATTCTTCGTACAGATCATGCAGGACCGGCGGGAGAAGCCGCAGTTCCGCCTGATTGTGACAGCCCAGCTCCAGCGGCAGGAAATGTTCGTGATTGCCCAGTCGTTCTCTGGCAGATATGGCCGTCTTCAAGATAAGCTGCGCGTCCGCCAGAAAGAGATAGCCCTCCTGGGTCAGAGAGACATTTTTGCTGGTGCGGCGAAACAGTTTTACATCCAGTTCCTTTTCCAGAGACTGAATCTGGTGCGTGACCGCCGGCTGGGTGAGTTTCAGCGCCTCGGATGCTTTGGAGAAATTCAGGTATTCGGCTACGGTGAGAAAACATTCCAGTTGTACGGTGTTCATATCTTTCCTTTCCATTTTATTTTATAACAGGTTTTACTTATTTTCTGATTGATTTGTTTCATTTCTCGCATTGCCAGCGTGACATTTTCTGTGGAAACTATAACACAGATTGCTCCGCCTGACTACTTTTTCCCGCCGTATCGATGTATTTTGGAAAAATATCTATAAAAGATTTTTATAGAAGATAAACTTTTTTAATTTCACATTTTCAGGAAAACGAGTTAGAATTCCCTGTGTGCAAAAAGTACGGGCGCGAACTGTTAGATAAAAAACATTTTCGGTTGTACTTTTTGAGATTAATGGAACAAAAGGTTTTTGTGAAATTGAGA
>DXEQ01000067.1 GCA_019114885.1 Candidatus Anaerobutyricum stercoripullorum | reverse complement strand
CAGACAACTTTTCTGATTGTTCCTCCTGTAAATCAACCAGTATCATAATGTCAATATCGGAATCTTTGTGATTATCCCCTCTCGCATAGGAACCATACAATATAATTTTCTTTAAATGATCTCCATATATTTTACACAAATCGTTTGTATAATTTTTCAAAATCATCGAGATATTCTCCGCCATTCACACTCATCCTTTCAGAAAAATACTGTGCACCAACTCTTCTTACAGGAAGAACGCATTCTCCGCTCTTCTTGTGTAATTCTCCTCCAGCATCTTCACATGGGAAAGGAAATCCTCATCGGCAAAGTATTTTGCCTGCGCCGGACAGGCGCGAATGCATGCCTGACATTTGATGCAGATGCCGCTTACTGAGGAAGTGTCCTCCGGACTGATGCTTCCCATCGGACAGACCTGCGCGCAGGCGCCGCAGCCGGTGCAGCGCTCCTTGTCCGTAAGCGGTTTGGCTTTTAAGAACTTCGCCGGCTGTCCGTCCGCGCGCAGAGGCGTATAGTATGGCCCCACCGGGTTATGTCCGGTAATCTGCAGCGCATCGACAGAGGATATCGTCTGTATTTTTTCCGCGACCTTTTCTGCGAACGCGCGAAGTGCCTGCACATCTTCCGCGTCCGGACGTCCGGTCCCCACCCGGTCGGAGAAAGCATGACGGCTCACCGCCGCTGCCGCTGCCGTCACACAGAATCCATGCCTCTCCAGCAGCAGTGAAAGCTCCATGAGTCCATCGTCATAGTTCCGGTTGCCAAAGACGCTGACCGCCACGGCAGGTGTACCTTTTCCTTCAAAGCTCTTGTCCACGTCCGGAAGAATCTTGTTTGGAATCCGGCCGGCATAGACCGGTGTGCCGAGGATGAGCAGATCGTCCCCGGCAAAGGAATACATTTTCTCACGCTCTGCCGGCAATGTATAGGCGATCTTTTCCACCGGAATCCGCAGCCGCTCGCCCAGTTCTTCCGCCAACAGGCTGACAATACGTTCTGTGCCGCCGGTGGGACTGAACGATGCCGCCCATATTTTCTTTATCTTCATAGCCGCCGCCCCCCTTTTTTAAGAGTAAATGTACTGTTCACCTGGAAAGATTACAGTATCTGTTCCTGTGTTTTTGCGCCCTTTCTGTTTCTTCTCCTGACATCCTTCTGTCCCCGCAAAAGGCGCTATCGCTTAAATGTCTTGTTGCCTTTGCTGCTCACACTGCGCGCGCCGCTTGTGACGATGGCGCTTCCCTTTGAGGAGGCGTAGGCCTTGTTGTTTTTAAGCACCGCCTTTTTGTAGCGGGAAGACGAAAGGCTTACCACCTGGATACCCTGGCGGTATCCGAAGACCTTGTTCTTTGTCACAGTGACCTTTGCCTTTTTCAGGCTCTTGCCGGACGCCTTCCCCTGAATGGTGATGTTGAGTCCCACGGAGTAGGACTGGCTCCTCCGGCTGCTGTTGGTGCGGATCTTGTTGTTGCTCACCACAGCGTTTAAGGTGTTGTACAGCACACACCCCTCGGCACTCTGTCCGATGAGCGTATTTCCTTTGATCACGATCTTGTCGTGGAACTTTTTCTTATATTTACCACCGTCGCTTCTTGCGTAGTTGGCACAGACGCCCCGGCTGCCCTCAATCTTATTATTGAGTATCCTGATGTTTTTGCAGGTCTGCCCGTTTACAAACCTGCGGCCATACCGGGCGATCACCGGCGCGGTGGAAGGAGCCGCCACGTCAATCTGCACAGCGTCTTCCACAGATGTTTTCCGCACCTTTCCCTGCGCCTTGATGTCACAGTTCTTTATCGTCACATTTTTCATGGCGATCAGCTCGATGGCATGGGACTGATAGTTGGAAAAGATCGTCGCCCCGTCAATGACCACGTTGCTTCCATGGCTGAAAGCAAAGAGAGAGCTTCCGTTGACCTTGTCCGTGATCTTCCATGTACCGCCCTGAATCGTCACATTTTTCAGCGCCTCATAGTTCACCCGGTCCGGCTTGTTGGACAGGATACCCTTGTCCGTCGCCGTCATGACGATCGTCGCCCCGTCGGCAATGATCGTTGTGTTGCTGCCAAGATAGACCATGTTGGTAAGCTCCACTCTGGAACCTGCCGGGATCACCACAGTCTTTGGCTGGTTGCCGGCGCAGAGCGCATTTAGCGAACTGGAATTCAGATAGCCGGCGCTCCCGCCTTCCTCACACACCTTCATCACGATCTGGCCTTCTTTGTTATAGACGCCGGCCACCCGGTTCCGGCTGTTTTTGATCTTCTTTCTGGCCAGCTTCGCCCGTCCGGATGTCACCTCTTTTGCAGCTGCGCGGACGCAAACCGGTGAAGCGCACACTCCCCAGCCCACCAAAAGACAGACTGCGAGAACTGCCGCCGCCAGCCAGCGCCGCGCAGATATCTTCTCTCCCATGATACATTTACTCCTTTCCTGCTGTATGTCCCGCTGCCGGCACATTTCCTGCGGCAAAGCCGTCTTCGCGGCTGCCGGAAGAAATTGTGCCCGGACTTGCTAACGGATAATTGTTCCCGTCTTGCCCAGATATCCGTCCAGCGCCCTGTCGATGGAGGTGATGACTACTCGGCGGCCCGTTCCTTTCTCGAGGAAGGATACGCCGGCCTCCACCTTCGGCAGCATGGTGTTCGGCTCAAACTGGTCTTCTTCCATGTATTTCTTCGCCTCTTCCACGGTGATCTCAGAAAGCGGCGTCTCGGAAGCAGTATTATAACCGATGGAAACATGCTCCACGCTGGTGAGAATCATCAGTTCATCGGCATTCAAAAGTTCCGCCAGACGTCCGCTGGCATAGTCTTTTTCGATGATGGCGCTGGCGCCTTTTAACTGTACGCCCTGCGCCAGAACCGGGATGCCGCCTCCGCCGCAGGCGATGACCACATGTCCCAGATCGGAGAGGGCGCGGATGGAATCAATCTCAATGATGCCCTGCGGCTTCGGAGCCGCCACGATCCGGCGGTATCCGCCCTCTACTTCCGTGACGTAGTTGCCGTTTCTCTCTTCTTTCTCTGCTTCCTCTCTGGTAAGGAGACGTCCGATCACCTTCACCGGCTCAGAAAACGCATCGTCATACGGATCCACCATCACCTGTGTGATGATCGTGCAGACTGGACGGTAAATGCCCCGTTTCAGCAATTCCGCACGAATCGCGTTCTGCAGGTCATAGCCGATGTATCCCTGGCTCATGGCCGAACACACCGACATCGGCGCCTGTGTATAATCCTCTCTCCTCGCTCCAAACTCATTCATGGCCGTGTGGATCATACCCACCTGCGGCGCGTTGCTGTGAGAGATCACGATATCCGCACCGGCCTCCACCAGATTGGCGAGAATCTTCGCCGTCCGTTTTGTCGCCTCATACTGTTCCGGCAGGGTTGTCCCCAATGCCCGGTGGCCGAGAGCCACCACTACTTTTTTTCTGCTCATACTCTGCAAATCCCTTCTAATATATTTTCTGTATTTATGCTGTCCCTTCTGCAAGAATGCGCTCTCCGCCCATGAAGGACAGACAGCGTAAAATTGCGGGAAAATGTATCGCATATCAGTATTATTTTAACAAAAAATGTGTGAAACATCTATACATATCTGTCATTTTTCCAGATATGCTTTCATGGCGGCCATGGCGTTTCTTCCGTCCTCCAGGCCGATCTGATAGAGCGCGTCGAGTTTCTCCCGGTTCTTCTCAATCCGTCCCACCTGCACCTTTTCCTGCGGCCGGATGATGAAGACGCGGCCCGCCCGCTCTTCTTCCTCCAGAAACGCCAGCGTCTCATTGTAACGGATATGCCGGTTGGCCATCTTCTTCACAAACGCCTTCGACTTCGGATAACGCATCTTCATCAGCCGGATGGCGCTGTTCGGCTCTTTCTGGTAACCGACCTCCCTGGTCAGCACCACCACATTTTTTGTGTTGCCGTCGTCCATGGACTTCCGGATCGGGATGCTGTCCGCCACGCCTCCATCCAGAAATGTATGCCCGTTCACCCGCAGAGATTTAGAAACCAGCGGAAGAGAGCTTGACGCCCGGATGGCCCACATCTGCCTGTTCAGATCTTTTACCTTGATATAAACCGGCTCCCCGGTATCCACATCGGTGAGCACGGCGTAGAGGGTTCCCGGATAATTCTTAAATGCCTCGTAATCAAAGGGATCGAGCACATTTGGAATCTGGGAATAGAGCATATCCACCCCGAAGATATTTCCCGTGTGTAAAAATGTTCTGACGCCGCAGTATCCCGGGTCGTCCAGATAGTCCACGTTAACCCGGAACGCCCGGCCCGGCTGCTTTGACATATAGCTGCACGCGTGGCAGCTTCCCGCCGACACGCCGTAAATACTGGAGAATTCTACGTCCTGTTCCAGAAAAGCATCCAGCACTCCGGCGGTATACACACCCCGCATGCCGCCGCCCTCTAAGATCAATCCTGCATTATACATGATACAACACCTGCTTTCTTCTATATTGATGATTCATTTTTACTTTATTTCAAATGTACCGGCCGACTCTTTTGCCCTGTTTCGCAAATGTTCCTGCTGGCTCTTTTGGCCTTATCTCGCAAATGTTCCGGCCGACTCTTTTCAGACGATGATCTGCTGCCTCGTCCACTCGGAGACCGGCTTCCGCCCGCTTCTTCCCGCAGCGATCTGTTCATAAAGCTGTGCCGCGCGGATGTCCGCCGCAAACATTCCTGCGGCAGGGCTTCCTTCCGGAAATCTCTTCCCCTCCGCCGGCCTTTGCAGCACGGGGATGGTCGCCTGCTCCCGCATCCGCTTTAAGAGGGGCGCCGCCCTTCTGGCAAATCCCAGGACACGGGCGTAGGGCACCGGCGCTTCCGCCGCCTGCCGCAGATACTCTTCCTTTTTGATATGCAGCACCCGGTGAAGGAACGCCCGTCTTATGGCAGCGTCCGTCAGACGCTTTGTGTGCATGCTCTTCGTCAGTTCCGAAAACGAAAGGCCCGGCCGGTACATTTTCTGAAACCTCGCCGCCATATCCCGGTCGAAACCGAAGAAATCGTCCGGGCTTTCTTCTTCCATCGTGACCGCGTAGGAAAGAAAAGGAAGCAGTTCCTCCCAGCTTACGGTCTCGCCCGCCTGCCAGGCAGAAAGGAAAGTCCCCGCGATCTCCTCCCCCATGGCGGCGGATAAGGAATCTTTCCGGGCCATATTGGCAGATACCTGCCTCTCTTCTGCCGCGTCAGCAAATGTATCCGGCCCCTCCTGTTCACTCCCGCCCCGCCGTAAAGTACTGCGGATGGCCGAGGCGGAGGGAAAAGGCTGCCGGATATTCTCATCATGATACCCGGCCCCCTGCCGCCGCACCGTCACCGGAACGATGGAGGAATCCAGTCTTCTTAACGCCTTCAGATATTCCAGCCCCAGGATATGATTGGGTTTTCGCACGATATCCCAGAGCAGCCCCTCTTCCTGATATTCCCGCCCGGCGCACTCCTTAAGAGCCTCTTCTCTGGCCAATGGGAAATTTTTGCCCGTTTTCAGCGCGACGCGCAGCTGTCGGCGGTAAAATGGCGGTTCTTCTGATAAAATCTTAACGAAAGGTTCGAAGTCTTCTACCCCTGCTTTCTCACTCCCAAAGGAGAGATAGTCCACACAGCGCAGCTGATGGAGCAGCTTCACACCTGCCGCGGCAAAGTATTCGGCGCTGGCTGATGCATAGATGACCGGGAGTTCCACGACCAGATCCGCACCGCCCATCAGTGCCAGCCGGGTGCGGAGATATTTGTCCGTCACAGCCGGTTCTCCCCGCTGTACGTAGTCGCCGCTCATGATGACCAGAATATAATCTGCCCCGGTCTGCCGCCTTGTCTCTTCTATATGATATTGATGCCCCCGGTGAAAGGGGTTGTACTCCGCAATGATTCCCGCTGTGATCATCGGCATGCTCCCGTCTTCCATACTTATCATCCTGTCTCGTGATCCTGTCCGCGCTGTCTGATCCGCGTTCCTCTATCATACCTGAAATCCATATAATTGACAACCCCTGCCTCCCGCGGATTGTATTTTTATCCGTACAAAAACAATTGTATTTACTTTCGAACAAAATCACTTATTGTTAATTTTGAAACAAAATGATTCAAAGAAATGAAACGTTCAACCCTCAAAAATAGCAAAAAATACCTTGAATAAACACAACATAATGTCTTTTCAAAAAGGTTTTTTCGTACTATAATTTTTGTATAATTGATTTATAATCAGTGAAATTTTAGTTTCGCTTCATCAAATACTATTTTTAAAGGAGACATGGATATGAAAGTTTTAGTTATCAATTGTGGCAGTTCTTCTCTGAAATATCAGGTGATCGACTCCGACACAGAACATGTTCTGGCGAAGGGTCTCTGTGAGCGTATCGGCATCGACGGCCGCATGACATATCAGCCGGCCGGCAAGGACAAGATCAAGTTTGACGCTCCGATGCCTGCACACCGTCAGGCAGTGGAACTCGTATTAAAGCAGCTGACTGATCCGGAGACCGGTGTTCTTGCATCTGTTGATGAGATTGACGCAGTGGGACACCGTATGGTGCATGGCGGTGAGAAGTTTGCCTGCTCCACCCTTCTTACTGACGAAGTGCTGGAGACAGTGGAATCCTTCAACGATCTCGCCCCGCTTCACAACCCGCCTACTCTTGTCGGCGTAGCTGCCTGCAAAGAATTAATGCCTGACACACCGATGGTTGGCGTTTTTGACACCGCTTTCCATCAGACCATGCCTCCGGAAGCCTATATCTACGGTCTTCCTTATGAATATTATGAGAAATACGGCGTTCGCCGCTACGGTTTCCACGGTACATCTCACAGATTCGTATCTCTCCGTGCCGCAGAGATCCTCGGCAAGAAGCCGGAAGATTTAAAGATTATCGTATGCCACCTGGGCAACGGTTCCTCCCTCTCCGCAGTGGACGGCGGTAAGTCCGTGGATACATCCATGGGTCTGACCCCACTGGAAGGTCTGGTAATGGGAACCCGTTCCGGCGATATCGATCCAAGCTGTATCGAGTTCATCGCACACAAAGAGAATCTGACTCTGGAACAGGTTATGGAGATCGTCAACAAGAAGTCCGGCGTTCTCGGTATCTCCGGTATCTCCTCTGACTTCCGTGATCTGGATGAGGCTGCAAGAAGCGGCAACCAGAGAGCTGCTCTCGCACTTAAGATCTTCTGCCACTCCGTAGTGAAATACATCGGAAGTTCCATCGCCGTTATGAACGGCGTTGACGCCATCGTATTCACCGCCGGTATCGGAGAGAATGACGACGTCATCCGTTCCGCCATCATGGACCACTTCGGTTACATGGGCATCCGCCTGGACGACGAGGCCAACAAGATGCACGGCCAGGAACGTATCATCTCCACCGAGGATTCCAAGGTGAAGGTTATCTGTATCCCGACCAACGAAGAGCTGATGATCTGCCGCGATACCGTTGAGATCGTCACCAAAAAGATGGTAGAGGATGCGGTAAAAGAGGTTATGGCTAACATCTGATTTCTAAAAACCGACAGGGTATATGAACCCTTTTGTCACAAGAGTTTCTTATGAACTCTGTTATCTGCACACACAAGAAGGCGTGCCGCACGATGGAACATTTTTCCTCGTGTGACACGCCTGATTTTAATTTTTCTAATTTATTCCATATTTTGGTAAAACGTTATTGACTTTTCTTCAAATTTGTATATAATGAAAGTAACAGTACCCGACACGCCTCTCAACGATGCGTACCACGTCGGGTCATTTTTTTAGGAGGAACATTTTGAACGATCATGCGCAAAAGCAATATCAGCCTGCATTAGCAGTAGAAGAACAAATTGAAAACCTCAAAAAATTAGGATTGGATA
>DXEQ01000066.1 GCA_019114885.1 Candidatus Anaerobutyricum stercoripullorum | reverse complement strand
TAAGTGAAGAAGGAGAGCAGCTTGCCGGCGGTAGTATCGAGGTAACCGGAGACGGATTTATCGCCGATGAGACAAATGAGGCCGCAGGTACGGCAGTCAAAGGCTCCGCTGTGACCTTTACCGCGAACCTTCCGGAAAATATGATTGTCCGTGAGTGGAGAATCAGCGACGGTGACGGAACGATGTACGATGAGGGTGATCAGGAATACGAAGTCGTAGCCGGCAGCCAGGATACTTATACCGTATATAACGTACAGAGCAATCTGAAGGTACAGGTGATGGCGACGACCATGCAACCGTTTAAGGTAATTTATGGAATTGATCCGGAAACTATTGAAAATGGCGAGATTACGAGCCTGCAGGGAATTAAATCTGAAGCAACTGTGGACAAATACTATTATGACACTCTTGAATTCCAGATTTCCCCGAAGGTGGGATATGAGATTGATACTGTTAATGTAACGATAGATAATATGACTGTCAATGAAGCATCCGGCGACGAATCCGGCACAGATGGAACCACAGGAAATGAAAGTGCTTCATACCGAATCGAACGGATGGACAACAGCGCGGACAGCAAGCTGATCGTAAGTCCGGGAGCAGAAGGCTTTACGGGCGACGTCGATGTGACCATAAGATTTAAAACCATCGAGCCATGCGTGGATGTGACTTACAGCCTCCATGATCTGAGCGATGGAACCCATGGTACGATGACGGCGGCAGCTGACCGGTTCGGCGATGAAGACTATGTAGTGACAGGTACGGCAGTTGGTACGGGCAGCGGCACAGGAGACGCAGGTAGTGATTTGGAAACTGCGACACTGAAAGGTGTTTACCGCGATTCCGTGATCACATTTACCGCAACGCCGGATGAGGGCTACCGCGTAGGCAAGTGGACGGTCAATGGCGTCGAGATGACAGAAGGCGTCAGCGGTGACAGAAACACATTTGCCTATACTGTTAAAGACGATGCTGCAGATCCGACTATTGTGAAGGCGCAGATGCAATGGGTTGGCAACAAGGTCACCTTCGGTGCGGTAAATGTACTGGAAGAAGAGGAACCGGGCGGCGTTGTGACAGCAGTGCATAACGGTACAGGAGATGTCTTCCATTCTGGTACTACACTGGGCACGGATGCAGAGATTACATTTACGGCAGAGGCAGCGGATGGATATGAAGTTGTTGGCTGGCGGATGAATGGTTCTGATGTGACTGACGGCGTCAGCGCTGATAGAGCAACGTATACTGTGACAATCCCGGCCGACGGTTTCACCGAGGTGCAGGCAGTCTTTGACCGGATTCCATACACGGTAAGCTGGTCTGCCGAGGGAGGAATCGTGACGGCAGAGAATACCACAGATCAGGTGGATGTGACCAGCGGCGACCAGGTAAGAGGCGGCAGAGAGCTGACCTTTATCGTCAAAGCCAATGACGGCATGAAGTTTGCAGGCTGGACGGTGACCGGGGCGACCGTGCCGGAAGAGCAGCTGAGCGAAACCCCACTGACTCTGACGGTGGACGGCGATGTCTCACTGACGGCCAACTTTGAGGTGAAGGGCAGCTATACGCTGAACTTTGGAAGCATCAGTGCCGATGGAAAGATGGGAATGCTCACCGCGAAGGTGGGAGACGATGTGCTCACATCCGGCGAGAAGATTCCTTCCAACAGCAGGGTGACCTTCACGGCAGCACCGGCAGAAGGATATCTGGTGGAAGGCTGGTATTCCAGTGCGGATACATTTACAGACGAAACCAGAATAAAGGGGACGAAGTACGAGCAGAATGAGTATGTTCTTGATGGATTAAATGATGTCACGAATGTCTATGTGAAGTTTGAGGAGATTCCTTCTTATGACATCACAGTATCGAAAGAGGGAGAAGGCAGCGGAAGCCTGCAGGTTCTGGTGAACGGCAAAGCAGTTCAGCCGGAAGATTCGGGAGAGGGTGCGGTCACCGCAGATGGCAGCGGCACAGAAGGCAGCGGTGTCTACAAAGTGACCCGCCACAGTACAGTGACTGTCAAAGCGACTCCGGAAAATGAATACAGTTATCTGAAATCATGGAACGGTAAGGATGCGAATTCTACCACATTTACGATTGATGATGTGAAAGAGAATCAGGAGATTACCGCTACATTTGCTCCGGCAGTGCTTGTGGATGTGCGATTTGATGTGCCGGATGCATACGAGGATACTTGCGACCCTTCCGTGCGTGTCGGTTCCGGCAACGATTACGATGCCTATGATTCAATCAATGCGATTGGCACAGAGGGACAGATTCTGCCGGGCAAGAACGTATTGTTCAAAGTGGAGCCTCCGGAAAACATGATGATTGATGCATGGACGATTGAATACGATGATGCAAATGTGGAGACAGTCACCGGACGCGAACTGGGACTGGATAACTCACTTCTCGTGGAGAAAGTGGATAAGAGCATGACGGTTTCTGTTACTTTTAGGGAAATCGTGGCATATGGGGTTCCGGAAGAAAAAGGATATGACATCGACACGGACGGAACGAACGATTATACAATCACCAAACAGAAGGTAACACCGGATGTGCTGCCGGATACACCGGAGTATGAGAATACCGTCCGGGCAAACGGCGACGTTTCCTTCCTTGTCACACCGGCCGACGGCAAGTGGATCACTGATATCCGTCTCGCGCCGGAAAGCGACGAGGATGAAAAACAGGAATCCGTGATCATCAAAGAGGAACTGAAAGCAAAGACACTCTCCGGCGCAAAGAGCGGAGAGGATGAGAATATTCTTTCCTATAAGAAGAACGCGGATGGAAGCTGTCTCGTGACAATCCAAAATGTCACAAGTGATCTGAAACTGATCGTGGATACGGTCAATTACTACACCGTCACCATGGAAAGCCCGCAGCACGGAAAGCTGACCGCCCGTGACGCCGCAGGAAATGTGATCCAAAACGGCGACAACGTTGCCGAAGGAACAGCCATCACATTTACTGCCGCACCGGAGAAACATTATCGTTTTGACGCCTGGGGCAAGGACGCGGCTGCATATGCGGACCAGAGCAAAGAGATCGGCAGCGTGCCGGCCGGCGAGAACCGGGGACGCAGCGTGGAGCTGACCATGACGGTCGAAGGAGAACTTACCGTATCAGCCGGATTTGCCATGACGGATCATATCAATACGGAGATCCGCGGCGCGAAGGCAGCCACCTGTACCGCGGACGGCTACACGGGAGATACCTGCTGTAAAGACTGCGATATCGTCCTCAAGAAGGGCGCAGCGATCCCGGCACAGGGACACCTGTACACAAGCACGGTGACCACAGAGCCGACCACCCGGAAGGCGGGCGTGCGGACCTACACCTGCAGCCGCTGCGGCCACAGTTACACCGAGGGCGTCGAAGCACTCCCGAAACCGGTGATGGCCAGACCAATCAAGGCGGGCAGGACAAAGAACCGCATCTCCTGGAAGCGAGTGAAAGGCGCGGACGGATATATCATCATGGCGGACGCCTGCAACACCAGGAGCAAGAAGGCGGAGCTGGCCGTGAAGAAAGTAAAGACGATCCTCCCTGCCGGAAAGACCAGCTGGACACATAAGAAGCTGAAACCGGCCACCTGGTACAAATACCAGATCAGGGCATTCAAGCTGGTGGACGGCAAGCGTGTTGTGATCAGCGAGACGCCGGTCATCCACGCCATCACCAGCGGCAGCAGCAGATACGCGAACCCGGTGAAGGTGAAAGTGCAGAAGGCGAAGATCAGCGTGAAGACAGGAAAGAAAAAGAAGATCAAGGCATCTGTGATCCTTCCTCCGAACCGGATCTGCCAGCAGCACACCGATGAGATCCGCTACGTGATCGAGGATAAGACCATCGCCACGGTGAACAAAAAAGGTGTGATCAGGGCGAAGAGCAGAGGAAAGACAGCAGTCTGGGCAGTGGCACAGAACGGCGCCAGCAAGAAGATCATGGTGACGGTAAAATAATCTGCGGCAGCCCGCAGAAGCAAGTAAAAACAAATTGTTATTCCTGTTATCCAAATAAACAAATAATAAAAAACACGCAGGGTATTATGATGTGCCCTGCGTGTTTTTTAATCAGACGGACAGCAAAGATACCTTTGCCATCGGCTATGATTCCTTTTCCAATACCAGAGATACAATCTTTGTGCCCGGTTCGGTGGAGCTGGACATCGGAGAATCTGGAATCAAAGAAGTTATGGCAGTTACTTCTTTACTTCATTTTTCCGGAAAAGGAGAGATATGCCAGGTTGCATTAAGATATCATTATGTATCGCTGCGATCTGGCAGCTTTAACGCAGTCTTTATGTGAAAGCTTCTGTTTGGTTCATAGCTGATGTCCAGCAGACTGTGATATTTTTCAGCAATGGCAGACATTTGTGCTAAGCCGAAGCCGTGCAAACAGGAGTTTTCTTTGATGCTGATAATTTTTCCGCGCTTATCCCGGTGCACCTCTCCTGAGAAGGAGTTCTCACAGTGGATGGCGAAAAATTCGTTCTTACTGTTGCAGCGGAACCGGATATAACGCTTCTGCGGGTCCTCAATCCTGAGGCAGGCGTCCAGTGCGTTATCCAGCATGTTCATCAACAGAATACAGAGATCTTGTTCCGGGATGGACAGATCTTTTGGAACATGTACCTTTGCTTCAAAAGGAATATTGGCTTTTGCTGCGCGCACAGAGGCGTCCTGCAAGATGGAATTGATTGTAACATTTTCTGTAAAATGTACCCGTGTCTGCTGTGCGTTTTGTTTCAGCAGAGTCTGAAGCAGTTCGTGTACGCCGCTGTAATCTTTTTTCACGCACAGAGAATCAAGGGCAATCAGATTGTGCTTCATCTCGTGACGTACTGCGGCGCTTTCCCGCATTTTCTCCTCGATGGCATGATAGCTGTTGACAGTCAGCTGATTCTTTAATTGCAGATTCTCAAGCTCTGCCTGCTGCCGGACGAAAGAACGGACCGTGCCGTAGGCAGAGATCAGGATACACACTACTGTGAGCCAGAGGGTGATCCAGTAAGTAAGGTTACTGTAAAGTCCGGTGTATGCCAGTGTGGATAAGGCATTGTTGATATACCGGTACAGGTCTCCCTCTCTTAACATGGAGAGAAGATATGCCAGGACTAAAGCGGCGGCGCTCCAGGCAGAGACGATGCCGAGATAACGGAAAAACTGCCGGTTTTTGTTTAAAAACAGATAAAGCAATAGAAGACCAATGACTGCCAGACTGATTTCCTGCCGGCTTAAGAAAGTGTAGACGGCATTTGGAAGGAAATAAGAGCCCTGTTCCTGTCCAATCTGATGCGAGATCAGACCGGCCGCCGCACCAATCAGCGCAAGCAGGCTACAGTCCGTGCGCTGCACTGTCAGACTCAGAAGGAAGAGTCCCACAGCCAGCACCAAAGCCAGGGCGGCAGCGCCGGCCGGAAAGGCGGCGCGATTGGACAGCGCGGTCATCTGTATCTCCTCCATCCCCATCGGTATGTATCGAAGCAAAGGCGGAAACATGGTACCGGTGGAATCCAGAATCTCGCAGGTCATGACCAGAGTGCCGGAGGTATCGGCTGTCAGTGGTATCGTGGCTTGTGGCATGAATGCCAGATTCTGCGGCGAGGCAGAGGAAGACCGGTAGATTTCCGTGCCGTTTAACTGCAGGGTCAGGGAAAGACCGGACACCTCAAAAAGCAGGGAACCGTTCGGCAATCCCGCCGGAATTTGTCCGGTAAACCGATACGTGCCGGACAGGTCGGTCATATTGTTGTATTCATCTGTGTGAAAAGGAACTTCTGAGCCATCCTCCATGATCTGCACGGAAGAATCCCAGTTGATGTATGTCATGTTCTCATCTGCTATCGTAAAAAGATGTAGAAACCAGACGACTCCTGCGCAGGTGAGAAGAAAGATGGCGGGGCCAAGCCACCGAAAGATGCTTTTTTTCATGGTACTATCCTCTTATGCCTGCCGCAGCCACACATTTCCGTTGATGGTGGAGATGCGCACGTTCTGGAACGGTTTCTGGCCGATGACGCCGGTGACAACCTGCTTGTTGCCCGGTTTGGTCGCCACCGTAACCCCGGTGATCTCCGATGTGATGGTTCCGGTCTTGGAGATGCCGTCCACGTTGATGCCGGTATCCGCCGGCAGGGTCAGCTCGATCGGTCCGTTTAGAGTGTTGCATTCCACGATGTTATTGAGGGCAGTGAACACGGCAGAGATCGGTCCGCCAGAGGTCTCAAGCTTGGCGCCGCCGGCGATGTCCCCGGCGAAGATGCTTCCGGCAACAGTGTGCAGATCTACAAATCCTTCCGCCTTCTCAAGATAAATATTTCCCACCGGGCAACTGATGCGGATGCGCGGTGCGTGGATGGAGGAGAGTGAAACGGAGCCTTCCATGGTCTCAGCTGCAAACCGGTCAAAGGACCAGTCATCCTCCGCGATGATGTGTCCGTACTGGCTGGAAATCTGAAGCTCACCATGCCAGCTCTCCGGCAGAAAGACCTCCACATAAGTCTCCCGGTTGACTTCCTCTCTGCGGCCGTAGCGGATGGTGGTCTTGATGCGGTTGGCGGTTACCTTGGCGTAATATTCCGAGCCGGAAAGTCCGCCGATGTATTCTTTCAGCACAAAATTCCCGTCCGCAGACCGGTGCAGAAAAATAGTCTCCCCATGATATCCCAGCTGCAGATTCTTTACGGTGGAGATATCCATGGAGAGGATATTGTCGGCTTCCTTCTGAAGCTTTTTTGGAATAGAAATGTGTTCGTTGTTCATAATGATTCCCTCGATTCTTTTTGAAAATGTATGAAACCTTACCCGACAGGCTGGAAAAACCGGGTAAGATAAAGAGCCTATTAACAGTAATATTATAAAATAGAAAGTAAGATTAGGCAACGTGAAATTGGGGATTGAAGAGAGAATTTCCGCAGCATTGCAAAAGATGGTAAATATAGCTTATTACATTTTTTACCAAAACAAATTTTGTTCTGGTATGCAAAAATAGATACTGAGTTTACATTTTTTTACCCCGGAAAAGATATAAAATATATGATTTTTTGTCGAGTTTCTATAATAATGGGAATGCTAGTTTACATGAACCGCGATACGTGCTACAATTTTGTTGCGATAAAGGTAATTTCATAGAAAGTTGCACAGTCCGGCAAGTTCCGCAAGGATTAATAGAGAAACCGGTGCGAGTCCGGTACGATCCCGTCACTGTGAATGGTTTGCCGTCTGCACATGCCACTGGGGAGGACGCTCTCCGGGAAGGCGCAGAGCGGCGCTAAGCCGAAGTCAGGAGAACTGCTTGTCAGGGATGTTACATCGGTCTGCGGTCGACAGACGGTGTATAATTTTATATATCTTTAGAATTTCTTATTCCGTTTCTCAGGAAGAATTCTAAGACTGTGTTTTTATAACAGCTTGCTGCCTCCAGTATTTCTGATATGCAGTAAGGTCTTAGAATGTATTTTCATGTTTTTACCCCTTTTATAATTTCATATCGGTGCGTAATATGAGAAGAGCGCCCGACCGTTTTCTTTGTATATCTTATGTATAATACTTTTTTATATGATATGCAGGGAAAGTATGTCCTGATATGGCAGCAGCTCGTGTTTTGCATGTCTGTACATGATCAGGAAGTATATTTTTGTGTAATTTTACAGGAGGATATTGTATGGAATTTCATTTGGCAAATTTCACAGTACGTAAAGGTCAGAAAATCAGCGGATTTTTGGATCTTCCGTTTACCGATGAAGGCCTTCCGGCCACGATTATTTATGGGGAGGAAGACGGCGATACCGTGCTCATTACCGGTAGTATTCACAATGCGGAGTATGTGGGCATTGAATGTGTGACAGGGCTTGCCCGGGAACTGGAACCAAAAGATGTGAGGGGAATCCTCATTTTGATTCATATTGTGAACGTGAACGGTTTTCGTGCCCGGACGGTCAGCGTATCCAGAGAGGACGGCAAGAATTTAAACCGGGTGTTCCCGGGAAGTATGGACGGTACATTTACGGATAAGCTGGCGTACTTTATGGAAAAGGAACTCTTTTCCCGGATCGATTA
>DXEQ01000065.1 GCA_019114885.1 Candidatus Anaerobutyricum stercoripullorum | reverse complement strand
TCGCTAAAATTGCAAAAACAATCATCCAAATCAACAAAATACGCCTTCTTAGAAGAATATGGTATAAAACTTCTTTCAGACTAATTGTTTTACCCTTGTTCATCTATTTTTCCTCGCTTTCTAATCCAAATATATTAACATCATAATAGCATCACTCCCCTAACGTCTCCAGATACCGTCCCAGCGCATCTCTCCAGTCCGGCAGCGGCTGGAATCCGTTATCCACCAGCTTCTGCTTGTTCATCCGGCTGTTTTCCGGTCGTTTGGCTTTGGCTGCGTACTGGGCGCTGCTCACCGGTTCCACCTCGATGTCCACGCCTGCCTGACGGAAGATCTCGCAGGCGAAGTCGTACCAGGTGATGTAGCCGCCCTCGTTGGTGGCATGGTAGTTGCCGTATTTGTCTGTCTCAATCATATCAACCAGCAGTCTGGCCAGATCGTAGGTGTAGGTCGGTGTGCCGTACTGGTCGTTGACCACCGTGAGGTGATCGTGGGTTTTTGCCAGATTCAGCATGGTCTTGATAAAGTTCTTGCCTTTACCGAATACCCAGGCGATGCGGACGATGAAGAACTTCTCTACATTGTCGCGCACTGCCAACTCACCCTCATACTTTGTCTGTCCGTAGACGTTGAGCGGTGTGGTCACCGGGTCATCCGGCTCCCACGGGCGGGTACCCTTGCCGTCAAAGATATAGTCGGTGGAAATGTACATCATCTTGCAGTTCAGTTTCTTGCAGACCTTTGCGATATTTTCTGTGCCGCCGGCGTTGACCTGACGACATTTATCTTCATTGTCCTCGGCGGCGTCCACAGCCGTCCATGCAGCGCAGTGGATGACTGCGTCCGGGTCCACTTCTGTGATCATCTTATCCACTGCGGCGGCGTCTGTGATATCCAGTTCTTCGATATCCACGCCGATGGCGGTGTGTCCCCGTTTTTCCAGTTCATTTACCACATCGTAGCCAAGCTGTCCTCTGACTCCCGTAACAAATACTTTCATTCTGTCCTCCAAATCTATCTCTTAACGCACGGAAAGCCCTATCTTAACTTTCATCAAAATAGGGCGTAATGTTTTTTATATTATTCTGCGTCTTTCAGGCGGTCGCCGTACATGGACGCATAGTAGTTCTGGTACTCGCCGGAGATGATTCGCTCCCACCATTCCTTGTTGTCCAGATACCACTGGATGGTCTTCTTGATGCCGTCCTTGAACATGGTCTCCGGCAGCCAGCCCAGTTCTCTGTGGATCTTGGCCGGGTCGATGGCGTAGCGCATGTCGTGACCTTTCCGGTCGGTGACATGGGTGATGAGGGATTCCGGTTTGCCCAGAGCCTCGCAGATGATCTTTACGATATCAATGTTCTTCATCTCATTATGGCCGCCGATATTGTAGACTTCTCCGACCTTGCCTTCACGGATGATCAGGTCGATGGCCTTACAGTGATCTTCCACATACAGCCAGTCGCGGACATTGAGACCCTCGCCGTAGACCGGAAGTGGCTTGTCTGCCAGCGCGTTGGCGATCATCAGCGGAATCAGCTTCTCCGGGAACTGATACGGGCCGTAGTTGTTAGAGCACCGGGAGATGGTGGTCGGCAGACCGAATGTCCGGTGGTAGGCGTTGACCAGAAGGTCAGCTCCCGCCTTGGAAGAACTGTACGGGCTGCTGGTCTTAAGCGGAGTCTCCTCGGTGAAGAAGAGGTCCGGACGGTCCAGCGGCAGATCGCCGTACACTTCGTCTGTGGACACCTGATGATAACGCTTCACGCCGTATTTGCGGCTGGCGTCCATCATCACCTGTGTGCCGATGATATTGGTCTGCAGGAAGATTCCCGGGTCCTCGATGGAACGGTCCACATGGCTCTCTGCGGCAAAGTTCACCACGATATCCGGCTTCTCTTCCTCGAAGAGGTTGAATACAGCCTCTCTGTCGCAGATATCCATCTTCACAAAACGGAAGTTCGGATTGTCCATGGCGTCCTTCAATGTCTCCAGATTGCCTGCGTAAGTCAGCTTGTCAATGCAGACAATCCGGTCTTCCGGGTGTTCCTTTAACTCAAGATATACAAAGTTAGCTCCGATAAATCCGGCTCCGCCGGTCACAATAATTGTCATGATAATTCCCTCTTAATTCTAATAAATGTATTGTCTCATATTTCTGCCGGTATCTTGCCTCTTCTTCCCGGCAGGCACGAGATTACTGTTAATCCAGATATTTACCCCGCAGCACGTCCATCAGATACTGACCGTACTGGTTCTTCTGCATAATCTCATATGCCTCAAGCATCTCTTTCTCGCCGATCCATCCATTGATGTAGCCCAGTTCCTCCAAGCAGGCAATCTTTCTGTGGGAGTGCTGTTCCACCGTCTTTACGAAGTTGGTGGCGTCCACCAGACTCTCATGAGTTCCGGTATCCAGCCAGGTGAATCCCTGTCCCAGAAGTTCCACGTGCAGTTCCTGATTGTCCAGGTAAATGCGATTTAAGTCTGTGATCTCCAGCTCGCCCCGGGCAGATGGTTTCAGGTTCTTTGCATAGTCTACCACACGATTGTCATAGAAATATAATCCTGTGACACAGTAATTGCTCTTCGGGTGCTTCGGCTTCTCCTCGATGGAGACAGCTTTGCCTTCCTTATCGAACTCCACGATACCGAAACGTTCCGGATCGTCCACATAGTAACCGAACACCGTGGCGCCGGATTCTTTCTCCGCTCTCTGCACAGCGGCGACCAGACGTTTCTTCAGTCCGTGGCCGTGGAAGATATTGTCGCCCAGTACCATGGCTACAGAATCATTGCCGATAAATTCCTCGCCAATGATAAATGCCTGGGCCAGTCCGTCCGGACTTGGCTGTACGGCATAGCTTAAGTTCACTCCGAACTGATGGCCGTCTCCCAGCAGGTCCTCAAACCGCGGGGTATCCATCGGCGTGGAGATGATCAGGATATCCCGGATGCCCGCCATCATCATGACGCTCATCGGATAATAGATCATCGGCTTATCGAAAATCGGAAGAAGCTGTTTACTGGTTACCTTTGTGAGCGGATACAGTCTTGTTCCTGAACCGCCGGCCAGGATAATACCCTTCATAATTTCTCCTCCTGTACACTCTGTTATTATATAATCCTATAATATGGATGTAATATTTTAGCAAATTAATTTTATACAATATAGCATATTCCCGCTTTTTAGACAACGGAAAAACTTGTTTTTCTTTATTTTACCCCATACACATTCACACAGGTATATTTTTCTTTATAATGGGATGCAATCATCAGTTCCACCGTTCCGTCGCCCGCCACCTGTATGCCCTCCGGTTCCCGGTGGCTGATGGCCTTGGCGCCTCTGATCTTCTGCACGGTGCTGGCGCCGGTACTGTAGTCGTAGGTGCGGATGCGAATCGGGGCGAACTCGGATGCTTTTCCCAGCTCGCGCATTTCGCTTCTGCTTCTTGTTCCTTCCAGAGTATATATGGTTGTCCCGCAGATGTCAAACCCCTGGAAGTCCCCGGGAGTGCTTTTTAATCTTACGGTTTTCTTAACTTTCTTCGGGCGGATGGTGTTTCCGTCTTTCAGATTGTAGATCTGGAACTGCTGGCCGCCGCTGATGGTGAACCGGACGGCAAGTTCTGTTCCGTCGGCGCTGATGGCCGGATAACAGTTGCTGGCTTTCCGGCCGGCGGAGCCGGAGACCGGGATGCGGTAGGTGTACTGCCCCTGCCTGCGCAGGGTGGTTCCCGGCCGGAAACGGAAGCAGGTGATGGCGGTGGTCGGGCCGCCGCTGCCGCGGGCATTGCTGCCGGTCCACAGCCAGGTGAGGCCGTCCGCCTGCGCGCAGTCTAAGTTTGTGCCGTGGCCGAATCGTTTCAGTGTCATATATTCTACGGTATATTTCCCGATTCCTCTGTACTTTATGCGGGTGAGCCGCAGGTCGTTTTTGTGCTTTCCCGTGTTGGCGATCTGAGAAAGATAATAATAGTAGGTATCGTCATGAGTGTACCCCTGTGGCAGGCGGGCCGTGGTGAGCCGGGCCGCCGGATGGCGGAGGATGAGGTCACTGTTCGGTTTTTCCGCCGGGGTGGAGGCGGCAATCTTTTTCTGCAGGTCCGGCGTCAGCGTCTTCATCTTGAGATTCTGCTTTTTCTTCACCGTGGTGATGGCCCCGGCCTGCGCAGGCTGCGCCGGCAGCATCCACAGGAGTGCCACGGCCAGCGCGGCTGTCAGCAGGGCTGCGTATACTCCCGAACGTTTCCGTCCCTGTATCTTATACTGTAATCGTTTTCTCTGCTTATTCCTCATTCTTCCACCTTCTTCCGCTTTCCGCGTCTGCCGCTGCCTCCGCGGTTGATTCCGGTACATTTTTCAGATAATTCTCCTTGATATATGCTGCCACCCGCTCGGTGCTGTGACCGTCCAGGGCACTTAAGAAGGCTTCCCGGAACCGCTCCATGCGGCGGGTCAGCAGATCCTTCTCCGCACACTCGTCATCCGGATGGTCCGCATCCGGACGGCGCGCGCCGTCTGCGTCCTCCCCGAATATCCATGGCTCGTCCACCGGGTTCCACTGGCCGCTGACCATACGGGAGGCCCTGCGGCAGAGTTCCCGGAAGGTTTTTGTCACCGGGCCCGGCACCATCTCTTCGTAGGCGAAGTAGAAGTCCCGGCTGGCCATGTATTCCTCCTCGTCGAAGGCGTAGAAGAGCATCGGCACTTCCAGGATGGCGGCCTCGAAGATGCTGGAGCTGTAGTCGGTGATCAGCAGGTCGGTGATCAGCAGCAGATCATTGATGTGGTCTTTTCCGGTCAGGTCCAGCGCGCGGTTCTGCCATCGGGCCGGGATCTCCACCGGCTGATGGACAAACGGATGGTGTTTGATGATGCAGGCGGTGTCTTCCGGCATCTTCTCGAGGAAGGCGTCCAGATCAAAGGCGTCCTGCGGGTAGTGAGCGTCCTTGTTGCCGTCACCCCGGAAGGTCGGGGCGAAGAGAATGATCTTCTGGTCCCTGAGGAGCGGGTATTTCTCGTAGAGGGCTTCTCTCGTCTTTCGCTTCCGCTCCCAGTCAAAGAGGGCGTCCGTCCGCGGCACGCCCAGCGCCTTTACCTTGTTGGTCGGGATGGCGAAGGCCTCCGCGTAGATATCGCGGATGGTCTCGCTGCTGACGCTTACAAAGTCATAATTTCTGTGGTTCATGGAGCTTTGCGGCGCGCCGCCGGGCTTGCCCATCCGGGTGAGACCGAAGGTCTTAAATGCGCCGCAGGCGTGCCAGAGCTGGACCACCTTCGTCTCCGGGCGGATGTGGAGGCGGTGCAGCTGCGGGTAGAAGTCTTCCAGCACGATGACGCGGGCGTCGGCACATTTTCTGGCACATTCCCGCAGTTCTTTCTTTTTCAGGGCGTCCACCGTGTGGGTGTTGATGAATTCTGTGATCTCCACGTCCGGGTCCTGGGACAGGGCCTGGCGGATGCGCTGCAGGTTGCCGCCCTCTTCCGGCAGGCGCTCGGACAGAAACAGCACCTGATTGCCGGAGAGAGTCCGGCTGCGGCTGACGAATTGCTCGTACTTCGCGGCAAAATAGTCGGTGTGCCGCTGCCGTGGGCTGTAGTTGTAGCCGCTCAGGCGGTAGACGGTCTCGTTGGCCTTTTTGACGGCTTTTTTGAGGTCTTTTCCTTCGGAAAACCACGCCCGGGCGATCAGGAATGGCAGGGCGATGGTGCAGCCGGCGAATGTGACCACATTTCTTCTTCCGGTCTGTTCCGGGCGGGCGAAGAGTTCCCGCTGCACCGGAAATGACTGGTCGTTCAGGGTCCATTCCCTTGTCCCGCACCAGAGAGCAAATGTGATGGCGACCTTGTGGCGCGGCGGCTGGCGAAAGACGTAAGGCAGCTCGATCTGCGCGTCTGCCAGAAGCTGCGCTCCGTTCTCGCTCTCTTCTATACAGACTTCCATAGGGAACCGGCGGTCCACCTGGCGCTGGGCGAAGATGGCCTGCACCCGTATTTTTTTATGACACATTTCCTCCGGCAGCTGACAGCGAAATCCCAGCTGCATGAGGCTGCCGTTTATATTGACGGTTGTTCTGTAGTTAAACTTTTTCATAGGTCCCTCCCGAGATCCATAACGATTTTTGTCATGCGTCTGCCCGTGCGAACACGGTGTCTGCGCCGGTCCGGGGCAGATTGCCGAATCGTCATGCTGTATTACTGACTATTATAATAGATTCCTGTCAAAACACAAGAAAAGTGCATGGATTTTTTCCGGTCATATTGCTATAATAAATACCAGAGGAACGGACCTTTCGTGCGTTGCCATAACAATCTGTATATTAAAGGGGACATGTTTTTTGTCCCGGATATCGAATCATTGAAACGGAGTACAAGATGGACAGACAATTTACTTTTGAGGAACTGCATGCTGTCGTGGCCGCCCTGCGTGGCGAGAACGGCTGTCCCTGGGATAAGGCGCAGACCCACGAGAGCATGAAGGGGAATACCATAGAGGAGGCCTATGAGGTCAATCAGGCGGTGAGCGACCTGACCGCCACCGGCAACCCGGCAAATCTGTGTGAAGAACTGGGGGATCTGCTGCTGCAGGTGATGCTGCACAGCCAGATTGCCGAGGAGAGCGGGGAATTCACCCTGGAGGATGTGATCGACGGCATCACGAGGAAGATGATCCGGCGGCACCCGCATGTGTTTGGCGGGGAGACCTATGCAAGCGACGAGGAGCGGCGGGCGGCCTGGGAGGCCATCAAGGAACAGGAGCATCGGGAAGCCCAGGCGGCTGCAGCACAATCCCAATCGGGAGATGCCGGAGCCATTGCCGCGGAACTTGCCAATGTACCGGCCGCCTTTCCGGCGCTCATCCGCAGCCAGAAGGTGTTAAAGAAGGCCGGGAAGCGGGGCCTTATCGCTCTTCGGGAGGAAGAGATCTTCAAGGAGATTCTGGAGTCGGTGGTCCGGCTGCAGCAGGCTGCGGGGCAGGAAGACGACGCCCTCTCCCGGCGGCTGGGCGAGACACTTTTTGCGGTAAATAAGCTGGCGGCCCTTTACAACCTGCACAGCGAGATGGCGCTGACGGAGGAAACGGAGCGGTTTATTAAGACTGCGGGGCAATTACCGCCACAATAGGGCAACTTCATTTTTCTTTTTAAGAAAATGTTGCAATAGATACTTTTACATACGATGCCTGCCAGTTACATGATCAGACGCAGGCATCAGGGCAATACATGTATGAGGAGGACTGTATTATGAGATTTTTTATTGACACAGCTAAGGTAGAAGATATCCGCAAGGCCAACGACATGGGCGTGATCTGCGGCGTGACCACGAATCCGTCCCTGATCGCCAAGGAAGGCCGGGATTTTGAAGAAGTGATCAAAGAGATCACCACCATCGTGGACGGTCCGATCAGCGGCGAGGTCAAGGCGACCACCACGACCGCCGAGGGTATGATCGAAGAAGGCCGGGAGATTGCTTCCATCCATCCGAACATGGTTGTTAAGATTCCTATGACGGTAGAAGGTCTTAAGGCTGTCAAGGTGCTGAGCGCTGAGGGCGTAAAGACCAACGTGACTCTCATCTTTACCGCCAATCAGGCGCTGCTGGCAGCCAGAGCGGGCGCAACTTACGTATCCCCGTTCCTGGGCAGACTGGACGATATCAGCGTGCGCGGCGTGGACCTGATCCGGGAGATCGCGGAGATCTTCGCTGTGGCCGGCATCGACACCGAGATCATCGCGGCCAGCGTCCGCAATCCGGTTCATGTGACAGACTGTGCTCTTGCCGGAGCGGATATTGCGACCGTTCCTTACAACGTGATCGAGATGATGACCAAACACCCGCTGACCGACGCAGGTATCGAGAAGTTTAAGAAAGACTATATCGCTGTCTTCGGAGAGTAGTCGTTTGCAGACAACTTTCGTTCCGGGCCAATACATTTCCGGACAAAAAAAGCCACAGAGACCGGTATTTCACTGGTTTCTGTGGCTATTTTGTTACATTTTCCCGTTATCTTCTGACACGGATCCGTCAGCCTTTCACACGGAAAAAAATGTATCTCCTCATTTCTTATTCAGTTTTATAATCTCTTCTGACAGAATCTCATGAAACCTCTCGCAATAATCCAGATATTCATGCAGGCACTGACCGCCCATCCGCTCCCGCACCCGCTCCAGGATGCAGTAGCCGCCGTGCATCTCCCGGTGAAGGACTTCCCGTCCTTTTTCCGTGAGGGAGACGTAGACGTAGCGCTGATCTTCCTCGCCGTTCTTCATCTGGATGCAGCCCTTTTTCTCCAGGGTGTGGAGCATCCGCGAGACGGCCGGCCGGGACAGCCGCATGGCGGCCCCGAGTCCAGAGACCCGGACGGCCCCGAGTCGCTCTGACTGGCGGCTGATGGCCAGCAGCATGGTCAGCTCTCCCAGCGGGATACTGCTCATCTGCTGAAAGAGGATATGTGCCTTGCGCATCTGCACGATCAGCTCCTTATAATCGTCGGCGCAGACTTTCTGCTCACAGGCGCGGTCTTGCTCCGCATCTTCCGGTCCCTCTCCGGCTGCTTTTTCTTTTATGATCTGCTGTGCACTTTGTTTCGATGATCCTGCTTCTTCGAATTCCATATTTCCTCCCAGATGTGCCGGCTGTTACTCTGCTGCCGTCCTCTCGGACATCGGCACATACGTTTTCTCTGCTGCGATGCTCTGGTATGCCGGACGGATGATCTTATCGCAGTTCATAAGTTCCTCGATACGGTGCGCGCTCCAGCCGACCACACGGGCCACGGCGAACATCGGTGTGAAGAGCTGATCCGGAAGACCAAGCATACGATACATAAATCCACTGTAAAAGTCGATATTGGCGCTGACGCCTTTGTAAATCTTTCTGCGGCTGCTGATCAGTTCTGTCGCCAGACGCTCCACGGTCTCGTAGAAGTGGAACTCTTCTTCGCAGCCTTCTTCCACGGCCAGCTTGCCCAGATATCCCTTGAAGATCTGCGCACGCGGGTCGGAGATGGAGTACACGGCATGTCCCATACCATAGATCAGTCCGCTGTGGTCAAATGCCTCCTTGTTCAGAAGCTTCAGCAGATAGTTCTTGATCTCGTCCTCATCCTTCCAGTCTTTGACTTCCGCCTTCATCTCGTCAAACATCCGGGTCACCTTCAGGTTGGCGCCGCCGTGCTTCGGTCCCTTCAAGGAGGCCAGGGCTGCGGCGATGGCCGAGTAGGTGTCCGTTCCGGAGGAAGTCACCACATGGTCGGTAAATGTGGAGTTATTACCGCCGCCGTGATCCATGTGAAGCACAAGGGCGATATCAAGGATCCTTGCCTCCAGCTTCGTATACTTCTTATCCGGACGAAGCAGACGCAGGATATTCTCCGCTGTGGATAATTCCGGCTTGGCCGAATGTACGTAGAAGCTCTTGCCCTCCACATAGTGGTTGTAGGCCTGATAGCCGTACACGGCCAGCATCGGCATGGTGCTGATCAGCTGGAGACACTGGCGGAGTACGTTGTCAATCTGGATGTTGTCCGCCATATCGTCGTAGCTGTAGAGTGTCAGGATACTTCTCTGCAGAGTGTTCATCATATCCTTGCTCGGTGCCTTCATGATGACGTCCCGCACAAAGTTGGTCGGCAGAGTCCGGTATCTGCCCAGAAGCTTCTCAAAGTCAGCAAGCTCCTTCTTATCCGGCAGACGTCCGAACAGAATCAAAAATGCCGTCTCCTCAAAGCCGAACCGCTCCTCCTTCGCGAATCCGGATACCAGGTCCTTGATGTCGTATCCCCGGTAGCGCAGCTCGCCTTCGCAGGGAACACTCTTTCCATCCACAATCTTTGAGGCGGTGATAGTAGAAATGTCCGTCAATCCCGCCAGAACACCTTTTCCGTTTACGTCTCTCAAACCCCGGAGAACATGGTAGGTGTCATATAACCCTGCCGGTATATTGCCGTGTTCCATGCAGATGGCGGCCAGTTCCTGGATCTCCGGTGTCATTGCAGAATACTCATTCATGTCTGTCAGTCCCCTTTCTCTATGTCGTCATACAGGCTGTGCGTAACGTGCGGATGTAACATGTCAGAGCCGGACCAGCCCGGCTAATCTCACTGCCCGCTGCCTTCGCACAGCTCACTCAGATAGTTACCGTTGTTAATTAACTATGTTAATTATTATACTGCCGGATTTTTCCTTTGTCAATCTTTGTTCATGACATCTGACAGGCTCCCCCTTCTTTCCGGGGCGGCAGGCGCGGCGTACTCTTCCCTTTTGGGCCGTCTTCACAAAAACAAAAACTGCCAAAAAATTACCCTGTTTCTAAAAAGTTTATGCAAAAATCCATTTTCTATCACTAAAAATTTATGTATTATCTACAAGTTTTTTCTGTTTTTCAAAATTCAATTGTGCTATACTTAATTTATCTTTTATAAGGGGGAAGTACGATATTAGGAAAGGAGTGTATCAAAATGCAAATACAACGTCTCGTAGACCTGGAGGATTACGAATTTGATACATTGCTCGTTACATATAACCATAAAAACCGTCTGAGCATTGAACTTGGCAAAGTCAGCGAGATTTTTAAGGGTCTTCAGGATGACGACCTGGTTGGTGGGAGCAAGGTGTACGGACTTCGCGGCAAGGATTTCTCTTATCAGGGACAGCCTTATTATAATCTGATTTTTATCGGCATTCCGGAGCATGCTTCACCGAGAAGATATCAGCTCCAGTTCGGGGCCGCTTTAAAAGAGGCCAGAAGGCTGAAAGGCCGCAACCTTCTGATGACTGCCATCGGAGACGACGTCTCCTATTGGCTGAATTCTGCCATGAGAGGAATTCTCCTTGCGGACTATTCCTTTGATAAATATCACTGTGACAAGAAGGACGCGCCGGAGCTGAATCTGGGGATTCTCACCGGTGTGGATTCCGCTTCCTTCAAGAAGGAGGAGCAGTATTCCCACATGATGGCTTCCGCCGTTGCGCTGGCCCGTGATCTGATCAATGAGCCTGCAAATGTAATGACCCCGGCCGCTTTAGCCGACGCGGCAACGGAAGTCTGCGACAAGCACAATATCAAATGTACGATTCTGGAGAAGGAAGACTGCGAGGCCCTGGGCATGCACGCCTTCCTGTCGGTGGCACAGGGTTCCGCCCAGCCGCCGAAATGTATCGTCATGGAATATAACGGACGTGTGACCGACGAGGAGAAGATTGCCCTGATCGGTAAGGGCATCTGCTTCGATGCCGGCGGATATAATCTGAAGTCTGCCGCCGGTCTGAAAGGTATGCAGGGTGATATGGGCGGCGCTGCCGCTGTCATCGCTGCCATGGGCGCCATCGCCCAGTCCAAGCTGGGCATCAACGTGACCGCTGTCATCCCGGCCTGCGAGAACATGATCTCCGGCGAGGCCATGCGGACAGGGGATATCGTACAGTCCATGAACGGTAAATATATCGAAGTTGTCAATACGGACGCCGAGGGACGTATGGCTCTGGCTGACGCCATCACCTACGCCATCCGTGAATGCGGCGCCACCTCTCTCATCGACGTGGCCACACTGACCGGCGCCTGCCAGACTGCTCTGGGCAGCCGTTACACCGGCGTGTTCAGCAACAGTGACGATCTGGTAGCCAAACTGGTACAGGCTTCCATCCTCGCAGGCGAGAATATCTGGCGGATGCCTCTGGGAGATGATGAGTATAAGGATCTCAACGCTTCTTCCGTGGCGGATATCGCCAACTGCGGCACCCAGTGCGGCGCCATCGCAGCCGCCCGGTTCCTAAATGAGTTCGTGGAGAGGAAGCCGTGGATCCACATGGACATTGCCGGCACCTCTGATTCTGACGCCGACGTGGAGATCTACTCCAAAGGCGGTACCGGCGTTGCCGTTATGACATTATATGAGTTTGTCAAATTGATGGAGAAGCCTTATAAGAGCTACTGATAACCAATCCCCCCGCAGTACATTTTTTTATACTGCGGACATAAGGGTTCTCATCGATTTTGAATATCTTTCTGCACAGGATGCCTCCTGCCATGGGCGCAGCTGCTGCGTTTCCATGATGGCTGCAAAGAATTATTTTCTTTTTGCCAAGGCAAAAAAAGGACGCTGTTTCCGGTTTATGGAAAACAGCGTCCTTTTTTGTTATGTCATAAACATTCAGAGATTCTGTGCGCTCTGCCGCGGCAGTCTTCGCGAACCGGCATCACAAGATCAGTCGAACAGCGACGCCTCGCGGAAAACCACGTCCTTATTCTTCTGCCAGATGGACGGGAACTCCCGGATGGACAGAGGACAGGCTCCTCTTCCCACTTCCAGGGTGATGCACGGGATCTTTCTCTTATAGAGGAAATATTCCCGGGAACATCCGCCGGCTGAACTCAGGCTTTCCGCTGGCATCAGCCGATAGCCTGTAAGACTCTGGGCAGTCCGGTACATGCGGGTTGTGGTCTGCGCCACTTTGGCCGTCGCGTTACCGGCACATCTGCCGTAGAGGATGGAACCGGTGGAATGGTAGCTGACCACACCCACGATCCGTCCCTTCTTCTCCGTCTTGTTGATCATCTTCACCAGTGCTTTTACTTCCGGCTCACTGGCCGCCCTGCTGCCGTGGAATCCGGCATAGCCGCGTCTTCCCGCTCTGCGGAAAGCCACATCCCAGTTTCTGTTCAGATCCACACCGCGGGCATTGGCCTTCCAGTGGGTGCTGCTGCCCGGCATCCTCTTGAGATCCGCCCGCAGCTCCTTATCTCTTATGGCATTGAAACCGAACTGACTGATGGCCGTACCGTCCGGATTACAGGACGGCACATAATGGATGGCCACCTTGTCGAGTACCTTCGATACCTTTTCTCCGTTGATCTTTTTATCATAATTCTTAAGATAATATTCAATCTGACTCATGCACAGCTGTGTCGTCATGTACTCTCTGGCATGGAGGTTGCCGATCACCACCAGATGCTTCTTCGCCTCCGGATTGCCCAGAACCACTTCATAGAGATTCCGGTCATCCGCCGACCGACCGATGGTATTGACCTGACAGTGCTCTTTATATTTTTTCCTCAACTGCTTTAAGTCTTTCTTATACTCTGTGTAGGTATATTTCTGGTGGCTGGTGGAAACGATGGCCGCATCCGCGTCCACACTGTGTCCCGCCCAGAAGGCTGCTCCCAGAAACAGACACAGGAACAGGAAAACCCTCGTGCTTCTTACGATTCTTTTCATTGGCTGCTTCTCCTTCTTCTTTTAATAAGTACGTAATATTATGTTAAGAAAATGCCGGTTCGGGAAACATTTTCTTAACAATTATTTTTTAATTTACCTCAAAAAAGAAGAATCGTCAACCATTTATCCTGTAACCAGTTTGCCGCGCAGTGCGCTGCCTGCGGTGCGGCAGGGGACAGTGCCTCTTGATTTAAAAAAAGGCAAAAGAAAAGAGAGCACCTAACTACCAATTCAGATGCTCCCTTTTACTGTTCAACTATTATGTCCAACGGTCTAATACCTCCTGTTCATAATATCGTTTCGAGTGTTAAGTTAAAGTTTTTGTCGGACCGTACCTCAAATACTTTTCCTCTTAACCTTAAGAAGAACTCTCCGGGAATCTTACACCAATCTTCTATCTATCCCACATTCTATAACCGGTTATCTCTTAATCCTCCATCAAGCTTCCTTAAAATCTCGAGCGAACTTTCCTATAAATCACAATGTCAAAGTGCCAATCCTATGAATTCAAAGACAAACTGCGCGGTGACCTGTACACCTTCTGCTTCTCAACTCTTTGGGTCTCGCTATCTCTAACCCCTTATTACCTGTACCTCTTCCTTCAGGTTCTCTTGAATTCCTCTCTTACTACTTCCGGTGGTCTGTACCTCCTCTGTTAGTATCGTTTGAATGTCAGATTAAAGTTTTTGGTGGACCGTACCTCCTTTACTTAGTATAGTTTTGAGTTCAAATTAGTCTTGCTGGTGGTCTGTACCTCCTGTGCTTATTTAGATCTTGAAATTAAATTAACCTTCTTGGTGGTCTCACCTCTTTTTCTTTTACAAAAAACTGAAAATTAATAATTACAAAATCTATATAATGGACTAATCCGTCCTTTCTTTGTTTGTATCTGTATTATAATACCAGACCTCTTTTTTGTCAATACTATTTTTCAAAAAAATTTCTGTTTTTATAAAATGATTAAATATTCTGATAAATTTTAGTTTTTATTTTTGTTTAGTTATAATTTTCTGATAATTTATCCGTGGCGGCATCTCACCGGTCACTCCCGGATCCGGAACTTTTTCTGGATGTCATAGCGTCCCCACAGTTCCACTTCGTTCTGCCGGGCGAGGTTTCTGGCGCTTTTGGTAAAGCCGCTGTTGGTGACCACCATGGCCCGGTCCGCGTCATAGTAGGCCACGGAGCCCACCGCCTCCTGCACCGCCGCGATTCCCACATTTTTCTCGTATCGTTTTGCCTGCACCACAATTTTCTCTCCGTGGCGGCGTAGGATCAGGTCCGCGCCGTAATCGTGGCTGAGATCGGTGAGGGTGACCCGGTAGCCCAGATGTCTGAACTGGGCCCGCAGATATTTCTCAAAAGCCCGGCCGTTGAGCCGGTCCACCTTCCGCATGGACATGTGCAGGTACCGGCGGCTGATGAGCCGGCGGACCAGAATCAAAAGCCCGATGGCGGTGAGCAGCGTATAAAAGACGCACTCCTCTCCCCTCCCCGCCGTGTAAAGCAGATATCCTTTTGTGTAAGCGGTCAGAACCGCCGCTGCCAGTATTCCCGTTACGATGTCAAATCCTCTCATAAGTTCCTCCGCTCCTCTGTATCATGTTGGTCCGCAGCCACGCAGCCAGTGCGTGGCTCGGGGAGTGAACAGTAACATATCAACTAATTATACTACAGACTACCGGTTTTTTCATTGTTTTTCGCGGGGAGCTATTTTATAATAATAATGTTACTGTTCACACAGTGACCAGTAACGATGCGATTTGGCATCCTAATTCGCTTCGCGAAGGCCAAATCGCCGGCTGAATCATATTGGTCCGCAGCCACGCAGCCAGTGCGTGGCTCGGCGAGTGAACAGTAACATAATAACAGATGATTGCCGGGCACTGTGTAAACAGTAACGGCAAATGTGTTTATTTGTGTAGATTTCTCCGGGCTGCAGGCGGACCGGGGATAAGGAGAAGGCATCTGAGAGAAATTACATTTCCTGTGGAAAGGGGGAGATTGATTTTGTCTGATTTTAATACTTATTTTCTGATGAAAGAACCGGACGTCATCGATTACGTGCAGGCGAAGCTTTCGTATTTTGACGCGGACGCGCCGCTTGCCTGCAAGGAGATCGGCGATGGGAATCTGAATTATGTTTTCCGGGTATGGGATGAACGAAGCGGCCGCTCCATCATCGTCAAGCAGGCGGGGGAGCATCTGCGGATTTCCGATAAAATGACGCTGACCACAGACCGGGGACGGATCGAGGCCAGTATTTTGAAGCTGCAGGGCGCGCTGTGTCCGGGCCTGGTGCCGGAAGTGTACCTGTACGACGGTGTGATGTGCGCCATGATCATGGAAGATATGATCGGGCACACCATGATGCGCACCGGGCTGATTCACCATGAGATCTATCCGAAATTTCCTGAGCAGATCAGTACATTTCTTGTGAACAGTCTGCTGATGACCACCGATATCGTCATGGACCATCAGAAGAGGAAGGCGCTGGTGCGGGAGTTCACCAATCCGGAGCTTTGCGACATCACGGAGAATCTGGTCTTCGGCGAGCCGCTTCTTGATTATAACGGGAGGAACGATGTGTTTCCGCCGGTCAGAGATTTTGTGGAGCGGGAGATCTACGGCGATGAAGAACTGCGGGCAGAGGTGGCACGGCTCAAGTTCCGTTTTATGAACCACGCCCAGTCGCTGATTCACGGAGATCTGCACACCGGTTCCGTCTTTATCAACAAAGACCACACCTTTGTGTTCGATCCGGAGTTCGCGTTCTTCGGCCCTATGGGTTATGACATAGGAAATGTGATCGCCAACCTCTTCTTTGCATGGGCAAACGGCAATGCCACTATCGACGCTCCGGCAGAGCGCGCCCGCTTCTGCGGCTGGTGTATGTGCGCCATCCTGGAGATCGTCGATCTGTTTAAGGAGAAGTTCTGCCGTCTTTACGACGAGCAGGTGACGGAACCTCTGGCCAGATCCGAAGAATTTAAACAGTCCTATCTGGCGGACATTATGGCGGATACCGCCGGGTACGCCGGCACGGAATGTATCCGCCGGATTGTAGGTATGGCCCACAACAAGGACATCACCGTCATTGAAGATATGGCGAAGCGGGCCTCCGCGGAGAAGATTCTTCTCACTTTCGCCAAAGACCTGATTCTGCATCAGCGGCAGTTCCAGACAGCCAACGATTATTACCGTGCCATGGAGGACGCCATCCGCGCCATCGAACCGGACAATCCTCTCATCGGCCCGAAAAAGACGATCCTTGATTATGATACCGTAGCTCTTGACGATGAACAGCACGCGCTGGTCATCATCGATCAGACAAAGCTCCCTTCCCGCATTGAGATTCTTTCTCTCACCGCGCAGGAGGACATCTGGGACGCCATCTATCTGCTGAAAGTGCGGGGCGCCCCGGCCATCGGCGTGGCGGCGGCCATCGGCATCTATCTGGCCGCCAGAGAGATCGCGGAGGGTACAGCCGACGCTTCCGGGCAGGCAGCTTCGGCGGGACAGACGGCCACCGGGCAGACTGCTTCTGCAGGACGGCCTGTGACCGACTACGAGGAATTCCTGCGCCGCTTCCGGGAGGCTTCCGCCTACCTCAATTCGTCCCGGCCGACGGCAGTTAATCTCTCCTGGGCGCTTCAGCGCATGGAAAATGTGGTGCTCGCCCACAAGGGCGATTCCGTGGCGCAGATCGTGGCCGCCCTTCATGACGAGGCTCTGGCCATCCGGGAGGAAGATATTCTGGTCTGCCAGTCCATCGGAAAGTACGGTCTTTCTCTCGTAAAACCGGGCGACGGTCTCCTGACCCACTGTAACGCCGGTCAGCTGGCCACCGTAAAATACGGCACCGCCACCGCCCCGATGTATCTGGGACAGGAAAAGGGCTATCATTTTAAAGTATATTGTGACGAGACAAGACCCCTTTTGCAGGGTGCGAGACTTACCAGCTTTGAACTATTCAGCGCCGGTCTGGACGTGACTCTTCTGTGCGACAACATGTCAGCCTCCCTCATGCGGGAAGGAAAGATTCAGGCTGTGTTTGTGGGTTGTGACCGTGTGGCAAAAAACGGCGATACCGCCAATAAGATTGGCACTTCCATGGCCGCCCTGGCGGCGAAACGTTACGGCGTGCCGTTCTATGTGTGTGCGCCGACGTCCACCATCGACATGTCCACCGCCACCGGAGACGACATTGTCATTGAACAGAGAAAACCGGAAGAGGTCACTGACATGTGGTATGAAAAGCCAATGACCGCTCCCGGCGTAAAAGTATATAATCCTGCCTTTGACGTGACGGGCCACGATCTGATCACCGGTATCGTCACCGAATTCGGCATCGCTTATCCGCCGTATGAAGAATCCTTCCAGGAGATCTTCCTGAAAAAACAGATTCGCGATACGGTACAGCGGATGATGAAAGATATGGATATCAAATAAAAGCCTGACACCAACACAGCAGCCAAAACTACAGACAACTGATTCTGCTAATTTCTGCGCCAGCCTGCCGGATACTTATTTTTTAAAATGTGTCCGGCAAGCTTGCCAAAGCCCAGCGGGCAGCCGTCAGCCAGGACGAGGTACCAGCCGCCCGAAGCGGTGTTTCCCCCTTCCAGAGGGATGCTCTCGCCCCGGAGATAGCGCTGGAGGCGCTCGTCCCCGTCGGCAAAGTTCAGGCACTGATCAAAGGCGTCCTTTGACAGGGCCAGCGCAAACGGCTGCGATGGCTCAAACCGTTTCTTTTTCAGGTCGCCCATATACAACCCGTTTCTTAAAAAATGTATCTTCGCAGTCGGCATTGTGCCCGGCTGCTTTCTTTTTCCTCCGGACGAACGTCCCCCGGCGCCAGACCATCGGGTGCGGGCTGCCCGCTCTTCCCCGGCCGAAAAGGCGGCAGACCTGAGCTGCGAATCACTAAACAATGTCTCTGCCGGCACATAATAGACCTTGTCCCCGCGGATGTCGATCCGCTCTTTTTGAAGCGGCATATGTACATGGATAAAGAAATCTGCCAGCGCCTGCCGCTGTTCCCGGTCCAGCCCCGGACAGGTGTCCCACCAATTCCGGCTGCCGTCTGTGCCGGCAGATTGCTTTTTCTTCTTTTTTTCTTTTTTTCTTTTCCCGGATTTTTTCTCCGCATCTTTACCGGAAGATATCCCGGCTGCCGTCTGTACATTTTCCGGCAAATCGGAAAGGCCGGCTGGAGCCGATACGTTTTCCGGCTGAACGGAAAGGCCGGCAGGGGCCGATACATTTTCCGGCTGAACGGAAAGGCCGGCAGGAGCCGATACATTTGCCGTCAGATTGGACTTCTCGTCCGGCGCGTGTTTATAAAGAAGCGCCAGAAAATGTCCTTCGCCAGCCATCCTGTGCGGGAAGATCCGGCGGCAGAGGCGGCAGCTTTCGTGAAATTGTTCGCCGCCAAAGGCCGTAAGTCCTTCTGCGAAACCTTCGTAGTCTTCCATCGGAATCACTTCCATCTCCGGCCGTTCCCGGAGAAGATGGGTGATGACCGATTCATTTTCCAGAGGGGAAAATGTACAGGTGGAATAGAGCATCCGGCCGCCGGGCCGCAGCATATCCGCGGCATAGAGGATGATGTCCCGCTGCAGGCGGGAAAAATATTCCGGCCCTTTCTCCTGCCACGCTTCCACGACCGCCGGGTTCTTTCGGAACATTCCCTCGCCGGAGCAGGGAGCGTCCACCATGATCTTATCAAAGTATTCCGGGTAATGCTCCGCCAGGATGTGGGGCGGTTCGTTGGTGACAAAGGCGTTGGAAATGCCGAACAGCTCCAGATTGCGAAGGAGTGCCTTTGCCCGGGCGTTATTGATGTCGTTGGCCACCAGCAGCCCCTCGCCCTGCAGCTTCGCGCCAAGCGCCGTCGCTTTGCCGCCGGGAGCCGCGCAGAGGTCGAGCACCCGCTCGCCGGGCGTCACCGAAAGCCGGGAAGCCGGGGTCATGGCGCTGGGTTCCTGGAGGTAATAAAGTCCCGCCGCGTAAAACGGATGCTTTGCCGGGGCGTCTTCTTCCTCATAAAAATATCCGTCTGCAATCCACGGGATTTTGCTCAAATGAAAAGGAGCAATCCTTTCGAATTCCTCCAATTTCATCTTTGCTGTATTCACCCGCAGACCAAATTGTCTTTTTCCGTCAAAGCTCTCAAGAAATGCTCCGTATTCTTCTCCGAGAATCTGCTTCATCGTCTTGAGAAACTTCTCCGGCAGCTGCATTTGTGTCATTGGTGTTCTCCATTTTTATTTTTCTTACGTATCATCTCTGTGATGATCTGTTTTCTTGTGACAATGCCGATGAATACATTTCTTCCGTCCACCACGGGAACGAAATTCTGATTCATGATATACTGTTCCAGCTCCGCCATGGTGGCCTCAATGCTCACCGGCTTGTAATCCCACCGCTTCCGCAGGGCGGCGATGCGGACCTTGCGCATGACCTCCATGTCCATATGATAGTCTTCGATAAGATTCCAGAGGAAGTCGCCCTCCGTGATGGTTCCCACGTAATGTCCTTCCTCATCGATGACCGGCACGGCCTGAAATCCGTTCTTATGTATGACTCGAAGCGCCCTGCCGACGATATCCTCCTGTTCGATATAAGTCACTTCACTTTTTGGAAGCAGGAAAAATGATATGTTCATGTAACTCTCCCTGTTTTTGCCCTCCGCCGCCGCAGAATGCGGACCGGCAGAGCACAGACAAATTCTACTTCATATTGATGCCGCGCGAATCTCCATACCGGGTGGTTCGCTCCCTTCCCGCCAGAGCGCGCGGCGTTTCAAAACTCTTTTCCTATCATATCATACTATCCGCATAAAAGGGACAAAAATACAGAACCTTCATGAAATCGTCATATTTTTGTAATGGGCAAATTTACTGGGCAGCCGCGTCTGTCGCTGCTTCCGTAGATGCCGCTGTGGTATCCGCCGCTCCGGCTTCCGTGGATGCTGCTGTCGTGTCCGCTGCTCCGGCTTCCGTGGACGCTGCTGTAGTGTCCGCCGCTCCGGCTTCCGTGGACGCTGCGGTCGTGTCCGCTGCTCCGGCCTCCGTGGACGCCGCGGTCGTATCTGCTGCCGGCGCTGTGGCCGTGGTTCCTTCCTCTGCCGTGCTCTCCTCTTCGTGGAGAATCAGTTCCGCCCAGAGTTCCTGATTCACGTCCTCCTCGTAATTCCAGTCCGCTTCCAGCTCTTCGGTCCATCCATCGTATACTTCGGAGAACTTTGTCTGCTGTCTTTCGGAGATGATGGATTCCCGGTTGCTTTCCGTCGCTTCCGCATCCGTGTAGGCATCCAGTCTGGCAATCACATATCCGTTGTCACATTCCTGTACTTCCTGTGTGATGTCGCCGTCTTTCATCGTTGCCAGCAGTTTCTCAAAGGCTTCGCCTTCTTCGGATTCGCCGGCCGCAAAGGTCTCGGAGGTGTTGGTATACTCCTGTTCTTCGGCGATATCGGCGATATCTGTACCGGCTTTCAGCTTATCCAGAGCTGCCTGCGCCCTGGAGAGAACCTGCGCCTTCTCCTCCTCGCTCATCTCTACCGTCTTACCCTCGTCATCTGTGGTCGTCGTCGCAAATACTACCCGGGAGATGGTCGTCTCTCTGGCCTCATCGTCACTGACGTTGGTATCCGTATCTTTGACCATGTATTCCTGCACCTTGGCAGCCAGTGCATTTTCTTCATAAATCTCTGTCATATCGTCTTCACTGGCGCCGCACTCGGCAAGAATCTCCGCACCGGAAGCATCCTCCGCGAAGGCAGCCGCATACTCAGCGCACTGCTCCTCTTCCTCCTCACTTAAGGAAGCTCCTGCCTCCTCGGCATGGTTGTTGAGAACGATGATCTGCTTGATGCGGGCAATGATCTGTTCTTTCGCGTAATCCTCGAAAGTCGTTGCATTTCCTTCGTCATCCGTTCCCATATCCATGGTCCAGAAATTATCGCCAAAATAGTTGGCGTAGGACGCCTCATACTGAGCGGCCGTCATCTTGCCATAAATCCATGCTTTCTTCAACGGAACGTCCACGCCGTCATAGGTAAACAGCGTCTCGTTACCATTCTGTGTTACTTCTCCCTTGCCGCCGGAATTGCCGCAGCCGGTCATCATACCGACAGCCAGAACTGCCGTGAGCGCTGCCGCCGCCAGACGTTTTGTATTGTGTCTCATTGTGTACCTCCTGATATATTACTTTCTTGCCGCTGTATTTTGTGCACGGCTGAATCTGCTGGTTTCTATTCTACCATAATTGCCACTATTTTTACATTCCAATCTAAGAATTGTATGTGTCAAGTAATCATTGGCACTTTTTCTTATTTATTGATGTCAGTTTACTTTCTCTATTTTCAGATAATTATTCAGGAACTTCTTCCACCTTCTTTTTTATCCTTTTTTAGCAGAACGCTCTTTCAAAGGCTTTTCTCGATGCTGTCCGCATCGCGTCCAGGAGCGGCATATGGTGCGTGATGATATCCACATACGGATCCCCTTTCCCGTCTTTCTTTGGTGCTTTTGCCGCGCTCAGCGTCTTGACGATCTCTTCCATACCCATGGTAAATACCACGCCATCCGTATATCGTTCTATCGTATCGATCAGTTCCCGGTTTTCTTTCCGGTATAGTGCCTTCGCCATGTTATTCGCGCCATTGACAGACCATCTCATCCTCCGGTGCTTCATCCGCAACGTGATTGCCGTACAGTTCTGATTTTCCTGTACCCCCATATTTTTATAGACGATCCCTTCCCCGGCTTCCGGAAGTTCTATCCCTCTCTCCTGATACGGCAGGAGTCCTTCCCGGTTATTCCAGAGATACTGGTACAATTCTCTCGCCTTTTCGCTTCCTTTCTCTGCTGCATCATCGCTTTCTATACTGTCCGCGTAGATCCGGATATATTCCAGCATCTTATCTACTTCCTTCTTCTCCAGAAGCTCTTTGATCCGTTCCTGGGCTTCTGCATCCCGGATCTTCCCTTTGATCTCCTTATAGATATGAAACCGGTCCAGCTGGAAGATCACTTCTGGATCATATGCCTCTTTGATCCAGCTTCCTCCATCTCCGTTCAGGATACGCTGCTGGATCTCATCCGCATCATAGACCTTTTCAATCAACGCTTCCCGTTTTTGGTGGAACAGGCCGCTTTTCTCCATCCCGGCCAGCATCTTCTTGTTTACCAGGCGGCTCCTTTGGGTGTTGTCCGCGTCCCATCCTTCATACATCGTAAAAACCTTCATTTCCTGTTTCGGAGCCTTCTTATGGCTGGGATCCTGCATCCGCAGCCATACGCCATCCATTTCTTCAAAAAGGATCCCGATTGCCTTTGTCCCTTCCGCCCGGCCTGTTTCCATCTGCTGTACCGCGTATTCTTCTTCTTTGCTGATCCGTTCTCCCAGCCGCTGCATCAGGTTCCAGACACCTCCATGGCTGATCGTCTGGCCGCAGGTATCGCTTATCACATCCGCGCTGACGCGATAAGGGGCCTCCGTTACGGTCAGGGCGATCTTTTCTGCAAGGTTTGTGGAGATCAGCCCGATCTTTTCCATCTGCATTGCCTGATCCAACAGGTAAACATGTGCCGCTTTGCCATCCTCAGACTCTGTCCGATAGACCCTCCGGGAGTATTCAACCTCCCCATATACGGTCTTGATGGAAGTATCCCGCTTTCCCTTGTCTCTGTATGCTTTTTTATCCCGATCCCTTGCCAGCTCATCATCATAGTTTTCCAGTATCGTCTGGGTGATCAGCCTGCCCAGCTCGCAAACATAAGCAAAAACTTTTTGCTCCAGGGTCTTGAAAGATACCAGCTTTTCTTCTACAATAGATTTCATCATGCAGTCTCCTTTACGTGTTTTGTTTCGCAACTAACATCATAAAGAAAAACTGTATGATTGGGAAGCAGGGATTTTCTCTGCTTCTCTTTTTATTTAAAAATAATTTCTATCTTTGCCAATGATAATTATACACTAACTCACAAACATCTCCCTATTTTATAATTCCAAAAAACTTTTGAATAAACAGTGTATAACACTTGACAACAGTTCTAAACTGTTATATACTGTTTACAAACAGAGGAGGTAGAACCAATGAAAATAATCATCAATCACTCTTCCATGGTTCCCATTTACGAGCAGATCGTCGACCAGATCAAGACGCTCATCCGCAACGGGGAACTAAAGGAAAATGACAACCTTCCTTCTGTCCGCTCCTTATCAAAAGAATTAAAAATCAGCGCTCTGACTGTAAAAAAAGCTTACGACAACCTGGAAGCCGAAGGCTTCACCGTGACGGTTCACGGAAAAGGCACCTATGTGTCGGCAGCCAACGCGGAACTTTTGCTGGAGGAGCAGAAAAAAGAAGTGGAAGCCGATTTGGAGATGGCCATACAAAAAGGCAGACGATGCGGAATCAGTGATGAAGATATCCGTACGCTTTTTGAAATGATTCTGGAAGAAAGATGACTCCGGGGACAGGACGATTCCGAAAGCAGGATGGTTCCGGAGACCGGATGATTCCGGAGACAGAAGGATTCCGGAGACTGGATGATTCCGGAGACAGAAGGATTCCGGAGACCGGATGATTCCGGAACAAATATTTTAGGAGGATTTCTTATGCTGAAAATCGAACATTTGAGAAAACATTATGCGAATTTTTCACTGGACTGCTCGCTCTCGGTGATGCCCGGCTGCATCACCGGCCTGATTGGCCAGAACGGCGCCGGAAAGAGCACCACATTTAAGGCGGTGCTTGGCCTGATCGCCACAGACGGCGGCGATATCACCCTTTTAGGCAAGGATATCCGGACGTTTACTGCCGCGGACAAGGAGAATCTGGGCGTTGTGCTCTCCGATTCCGGTTTTTCCGGCTATCTGACCATCGGCGATATTCTTCCGGTGCTGGGCAGCCTCTATCAACAATTTGACAAAACATTTTTTATGGAACAGGTACAAAAAGCCGGGCTGCCCCTTCGCAAACAGATCCGGGAGTTTTCCACCGGCATGAAGGCGAAGCTCAAGGTTCTTGTCGCCATCTCCCACAATGCCCGGTTTTTGCTCCTTGACGAACCTACCGCCGGACTTGATGTGGTGGCAAGGGATGAACTTCTCACCCTCCTTCGGGAATACATGGAAGCGGATCCGAATCGCTCCATCCTCATCAGTTCGCACATTTCCAGCGATCTGGAGAGCCTCTGCGATGATATTTACATGATCCACGAGGGCCGCATCGTCCTCCACGAGGAAACCGACGTTCTCCTGAGTGATTACGCGCTCTTAAAAGTAACCGATGAACAATATGAACATCTGGATAAGCAGTACATTTTCAAGGTAAAAAAAGAGACTTACGGCTACAGCTGCCTGACGAACCAGAAGACATTTTATATGGAAAATTACCCGGACGTCACCATCGAAAATGGAAGTATCGACGAAGTGATCTCCATGATGGTACGGGGTCAGACCAGAGAGGTGGAAAGATTATGAAAGGTTTACTGATCAAAGATTTTAAATTAATGAAAATGCAGAAACGATTTTTTCTTCTTATATTACTGGTAGGCGTCGTCATTACATTTTCATCCTACGATGTCGCTTTCACCACAGGTTTCATGGCCTTTGTGTCTTCCCTGTTTTCCATAAGCTCCATCCGTTACGATGAATTTGATAACGGCAACTCATTCCTGTTCTCCCTGCCGATTTCCCGCCGTACTTACGCCGTGGAGAAATATATCTTCGGCGCGATCCTCGGCTGCTGTGCCTGGATGCTGGCGGTAATCCTCACCACATTGGTGGGCTTCTTCAAAGGGATTTATCCCGATACGGAAATGTGGTTAAGCGCAGCTTTCATCCTGGCCATAATATTTATGATCCTCGCCCTGATGCTGCCGTTCCAGCTTAAATTTGGCGGTGAACGGGGACGGATTGCCCTGATCGTTTGTCTTGTTCTTGTGTCCGTGCTGGGCACACTGGCAGTCAAAGGGCTTCAACTGATTGGTATTGATCTTGCGACCATCCTCGACACGATGCCGACCGTCCATGCGGGCATCCTGGCAGCTATCCTGCTGATCGTCGCACTCCTTCTTCTCGGGCTGTCCTGCCTGATCAGCATCGGCATCATGCAGAAAAAGGAGTTCTGAGCCAGAAAAAAACAGAGGAGGGGTTATTTCCCCTCCATTGTCTGCTGAATGATGCTCTCCATCATGTCTTTTGTGAGCATACCGCTCACATAGCCGAACACATTTCCTTCCCGGTCGATCATAAATGTCGTCGGCAGGGAATACACGCCGTAAGCGCCAAACAGCTCGCCTTCCGTATCCATAAGTACCGGATAGGTATACCCGTTTTCCTCTAAAAACGCTTTGATCTCTTCTTCCGTGCCTTCCTGTCCCATGGACGGCGTTGCCACTCCAAGAACGACCAGAGCGTCTTCTCCCTCCGTATCATACGTTTCATAAATCTCCTGAATGTCCGGCATCTCCGCCTTGCACGGCGGGCACCAGGTCGCCCAGAAATTTAAGAATATCGTCTTTCCTTTATAATCTTCCAGCCGGTGCGCCACCCCGTACTGGTCAGTCAGCTCGAAGTCCACCGCCGGGATTACTTCACTGGCTGCATCTCCTGCCTCGTTCTCTTCTGTGGAGCTGTCAGCTCCGGCTACATTGTTCTCCTGTCCGTCCGGCTCCTCTCCGGTGCCGCCTTCCGCATCGGTTTCATCCCCGGAAATTGTATTGTCTGTTTCTGCCCCGGTACCGGCCTCTGCATCCGACTCTTGCTTCTCCGTAGCCGTCTGTTTACCCGAAGTCTCATCCTGCTCCACGCCGGGAATGTCTGAGATTCTGGAGAGATAGCCTGTCACGCTGTTCATTTTCCCGGTAAACATCAGAACACCCATCAGCACCATGAGGACGCCGCCGACTTTCACCGTGTAGCGCACCACCTGCTGATGCTTCCTGAACAGTTCCAGAAGAGTGGTCGTAAATAATCCCACCGCCAGAAACGGCAGTACAAATCCCAAAGTGTATACGCCAATCAGCGCAAATCCTGCCATCCGGGTGGAGGCGGAAGCCGCCATGAGCAGCACGCTGGTCAGCGCCGGTCCCACGCAGGGCGTCCAGGCGAAGCTGAACGTAAATCCGAGGAGCAGCGCCGTAAACGGAGACATGGCAAACCGGTCCAGCCGAAACGGCAGCCTTCTCTCCCGTTCCAGCGTCTGCGAGAACCCGAACACCCGCAACTGATACAGTCCAAACAAGATCACAACGATGCCGCCAACCCGGGCAAACATCGCCTGATTAGATTTGAAAAACGTGCCGACCGCCGACACGCCAAGGCCCAGCACAAAAAAGGCAAAACTGATGCCGATCACAAAAAATAACGTGTGAAGCATCACCTTGCTTCGTTTGTACTGCATACGCCCGTCTTCTCTTTTTACCGCCGTCCCGCCGGACAGATAACTGATATATAAAGGCAGCAGCGGCAGGACACAGGGCGAGAAGAAACTGAGCAGTCCCTGCACAAAGACCGTAATGGCCGGTACGCTTATCTCCCATGAAAATCCCATAATTCATCTCCTTCTTTTCTCATATTCCCGGTCGTTCGTCATGCTGTTGGCAGATTCCTTTCGGATACTCGATAAAGCTATTACCGGATACGTCCACCGGTAACCTCTGCACTGACAAAATCCTCTACATCTGCTTACGCACGATCTTATATTCATCATCCATCTGAAAATACGGGCATCCGTCCTGCGGACTGGCCAGCAGTCTTGCCAGATCGTCCTCATCCAGATTCACTGTACATTCTCCCTGACCGTCTTCCTCGTCAATATAATAAAATGCGCAGTAATCGCATTGCATACAATCACCTCCCAGCTCGTATGCTTCTATGTCACATCTGCCTCTATGCTGCACATAGCATGTCACTAAGACTCAAATGTGCTGCCTGAAAGATTTACGCCTTATTATACTGACTTTCTGAAAGGAAATCAATGTTCTTCCTCCGTGTTTTTCTGACGGATGGATTTTCCCTGTATCCTCTTTCACAGCCGCAAACTCTTCCACAGTAAAAATAAAAAATTTGCTTTCACTCTCATTTGTGTTATAATGACAAACAGGGCTTCGTGCCATTTGGCGGCAGATGATCTGCCCTTCTTTACGTCCCGTCCGGCAGGCTGACCGGCATGGACAATATATAGAGCATATTTACTAAAATACATTTACAGGGAGGAGAAATACCATGACAGCAGAACAGCAGAAATTAGTTCCACAGAGAGATGAAGATTTAAAGGCTGGCAACTACACTGTGATCAACAGTGAAGCCACCAAGAACTTCAACGTCTACGTCGTAGGCGAAAAACATAAAGAGGCGATGGACTACATCAACATCCTTCTGGACCGTTCCACCGACAACGTTCTCGGCTACGGCATCAAGATGGGCAGCCAGAAGAAGTTCGGCGTAAGCTTCTGGGATGAGGAAGATATTCCGGAAGAGTATCGGAAATAAGAAAAGCAAGAGGGAGCAAACGACCCGCAGTGGTCATCTGCTCCCCTTTTTATGGCATAGCTAACGGATTCTAACCTGAACACCGACGCCCCTAGCCCGCAGAATCTTTCTGTACAGCATTCGCTTTTGTTTCGGCGTCTTAATGACCGCCCGGGCATAAATGCCACGGAACGCTTTCGCTCCAACCGTCTTTTTCGTCAGAGTTTTCGTCTTCATGGTAATATTTTTCAGCTTCTTACAGTTGAAGAACGCCTTCTTTCCTATGACTCTTACGTTCTTTCCTATCGTCAGCTTACGCAGCTTCTTTTGATTTTTAAACGCATTATTTCCGATAGCTGTTACTTTAAAACGCTGTCCGGTGGAAGGAGAAAAAATCTCTGCCGGGATATTCACCGTCTTCTTCGCGACTCCTGCCGCACCGATCATCTGTACCTGTCCCAGTGCGGACCGGGCGTCGGTTACTCGGTAACGAAGTCCGCTGGCCGTCACTATATCGCCGACACGATACTGTGCCGCTGCCTGCGACGTCTTATTGCCGGTCTGACCGGTTCCCGCTCCGCTGCCACCTGGCTGTGGCGTTGTTCCGCTTCCTCCCGGCTGCGTCGGCGTACCCGGCTGTGATGTGGTTCCACTTCCAGGATCGCCGCCTGGCGTTGGATCTGGCGACGGGGTATCCGGATTTGGATCATCGGGATCTGTTTCTCCCGGGTTTGGGTTCGGATTATCAGGATCTGTTCCCCCCGGGTCATCTGGATTCGGACTGTCCGGATTCGGGTTGTCCGGGTCGTCTGGATTCGGATCGTCCGGGTCTGGGTTATCAATCTCCGGCAGCTCCGGATTTGGAGATCTGGTATCTGTCCACCGGGCGTACAGGGTCATATCCTGTGTGATGGCTGTCTCGCTGGTAATCTCGTTGCCACCTTCTAGAGCGTTATACCAACCGACGAAATAGTACCCTTTCCGCATCGGGCATGGCAACACGGCTGTCTGCCCGTCCTGTACTTCCAGGCGCTGCGGCGAAACTGTGCCGCCACCGGCATCCAATAAGATCTTGTGGATTGTTCCCGTATCACTTACGCTGCTCACAGTGACGCTCACTCTGGCTGCCGCACTGGAATTGACCGCCATGTAGATAATATCTGCTGTTCCTTCCGCCTTTGCGGTGATTGTTCCATCTGCATCTACTGAAACCACATTTTCATCGCCGGACCGGACAACGTACTCTTTGTTCAACGTATCGGAAGGATAAACCTGCACCGACGGCTGATAAGATTCTCCCGGAGTCATGGTAAGCGTTCTTTCGGAAATCGCTATCTGCGACACTCGCGGCGGTCGAATCCGGAACATGATTTCATTGTCAATCTTCGTGCTCTCCTCCCCGTCGTGGGATACTTCGGCGACAATACCGTAACTGTCCGTATCATCATCAAATGTACGTTTACCATCCGCAATCGGGATTGTCACCCTTTTTTCACCGCCAGCCGGTACATCTCCTGCCGTACCTTCATAGATGATTGCTCCATCCTCCTCGGTTATCTTCAAGTCCACTCCGGAGGCGTCCGCACTTCCGTTATTGGTGATAACCGCTTCCAGATATCCGTCGTCATGGAGATGGCGGTCTGTAAGTTCCAGGCTCAGGTTGGCCGCGCCCGCCAGAAATGTGCGGCTGTTATTTTCCATGTCCGCTTCTTCCGCACCGCCGGTCACGGTAAATGTCAGCTCCTGCTGCTGGAAATCAGCAGGGACCGGGACGTTCATCGCAATCGTGTTGATGCCTCCGGCCTTAACAAATGCGGCTGTTTCCCCTTCATAAAAACTGCTGCCGTCCGCTCCGGCTATCTTTATCGTGAGGTTTTTCAGATTCTCTTTCGTATGATTCTCCACATTTAACAAAAAGGTCGCTGTGCTGCCTCTGGAAATATGGTCGTCTTCGGTAAATACTTCCGTCAGGATGATATCTTCCTGCGGATTGGCGGTAGTCCAGACAAGCCGCGCGGTTTCAGACATATCATTTTCTGTCTCGCCAACCTGAATATCGGCCAGCAAAGCGCCAATCTCCATCGTATCGTCCATTCCTTCCAGAATGCTCCACGCCCGGATCTTCTCATCCCAGTCTGTCACCGGCACCGGATTGGTGTAAGTTCCGCCGCTGCCAGGATAAGAAGCATAAAGATTCGATGTGAAACCGTCCTGCACCTCATATACGACAGCCAGCGGCAAATAATTATCGGTGTTTTCCCGGAACAATAATCTGACTGGCGCGTCTCCCATGCCCTGATCCTCCACGATCAGGGTCGGATCCTCTTCCATCGACAGGTATTTGATGCTTCCTTCCTCGGAAAAGAATACCTGGCTCCCGTTCAACTGCAGACTGGACAGACAGGTATTCTGTTCATATTCCTCTGTCCTTTCCTGACCGGACATTTCCTTCACAGACAGCTTTCTCGCCCCTTCATTGTCAGGATTCATGTCACTGCCCGTGAGCCATGCCACCAGGCCGCTCTCTCCCACAGCAGTCTCATACAGGGAAGAAATGCCTTCCGCCACGACTTTCGTCTCCTGTTTCTGATAGCTTCTGCCATCATAATCAATATGTGCGAAATAAATACTTTCCGCCGTATCGTCGGTGCCCGGAAGTATGCTGTCAGAGTCGTTCTGTGTCCATATGACATAACGATCGGAATAGGTGCTGTACAGCTTCGGGCTGTATTCATAGCTCTCTCCTTCGGTAAGGCTGATGACCTCCTGAAACTCGCCGCCATCGTATTCTATATAAGAAAGTTCTATCTTCTTCGCCAGTTCTTCTTCCGTGACATTCTCAGCCACCTGCTCATTGGCGTCCTGCCATACAAGGGCTGCGCCGGAACCTGCCCGGCAAAGACTAAAATCAAAGTCCGGAGTTCCGTCGTTTTCAATCTGCTGCGGTTCACTCCACTCTCCATCTCTGAGGATACTGTAATACAATGTTGTCTTATTGGTCAGATTTCTGCTCTGGTCGTCGTCCAGCCAAACCATCAGCTTTGTAGACCCTGACAGAGTGATGGTCTGCGCATTCCCATATGGATAGACCAGATCTTTTACCGTATCGCCGCCGGCGGTATTCCGTCCGGAAGAACGGGCGGAAGCTTTGTGAAGATAACTTCTATCAATCAGTTCCATCGCTCCGTCGTCCGGTATGGATGCAAAGGTCTGCAGACCGGAATCGTCTTCTTCCTCTGTTGGATAAAGCTGTACGTCGGCAAAGGTTTTGCTGAATCGCATACGGAAAGACAAAGCTGTCAGCTGCAAGTAAATTCTCGACGCCAGGGTAAGCTTCGCATTTTCTTTCATGCTTCTGAACGGCAGATTCAGATTGGCGTTTAATGGGCCTTCTATCCCCACTTCCGCCGATAAAATCTTATCCAGACCGGCTCCGACGCCCACCGAAGGCGTCAGATCAAAGGAGATATCCGCTTCCGCTGATATCTGAGGATCAATGTACACCGCCTCCTCCAGCGTCAGCGTACTCTCTGCCTGAAAACCGGTTTCTATACCGAATGTCAGAAAAATGTACGGCGCGGGCGGTATCGGACGGCTGGCGGCAAAAGAACCGGCCACCACAAAAACCAGCTTCCCGTCTTGCAGCTCCAGACCGTCTTTTGTCACAGCAAATTCCAGATAACCGTTGGCGTCCACGCTGCTGTCGATGCCAAAACTTCTGTTCAGTCCCGAGAAGGACTTTTCACGGAAATCCCGGTATGCATTTTCACACTGCCGTTTTATCCGCTGATAATCTCCCAGCCAGAAAGAATCCGCGGCGTCCGCGATCCCATCTTCCTCCTCGTCGTCCGGCTCACTGTCCAGAATCACCTGATACACTCTGTTCTCGTCATCATAGGCAATCCGCATGGACTCCACCAGATCCATCTCAAAGGAAAACGGCAGCTCAAACAGCGGAAAAGTCTCCCCCTTTATATTGATCTCCGGGCCTGTCACCTTGGTTTCTCCGGTTCCTCCCAGATCAAGATCCTGAAGATCCAGTTTCAGCCCGTTGACATAAATATTTTTTGTTCTTCCCTCTTTTGCGTAAATCCTGCTCTGGGTATGTACAATGGAACCGCCCTGTACTACTTCCAGCCCTTTGATATAGCGGCTGCCCGTCACCGTGATCATTCCATTTTTATCGGTCTGATACTCTGTTCCATCCACGTCCACCGTGGCGTCAGTCACCGGCTTATCGGTCCGCGCATCCATAATCCGGAGAGAATAGATGTCTTTCCGATCGTCCTCTCCTCCTTCCGGCCCCCACTCTTCCGGCTCTGTCACACTTCCGCCCTGACCGTAGACGGCTCTGCCGACAACTTTATCATAATACATATTCTCCGGTATCGTATCGGATATGTATATTTTATCATATCTGTCCTCGATAAAATACTGCGCCGCCCCCGGCTCACCGGCAGAAATCGTCCTGCCGTCGTAGATACTGGTTACCGTCCCTGAGAAACTGCCCCCGTCGCCGTTAGAACCATAGGAAGTCGACGGTTTTCCGCCTTCCGCCGTAATATTGCCGACGGCGTTATTACCGGAAGTATTAACCGGGCAGATTCCATCTGCTCTTGCCACCTCGTTACTCTTCGCATAGACGTCTCCTGCGGCATAGGAATCCTGCGCACTTTGTATCAGGGAGGCCACGCTTTCTTCCTCTCCTTCTGCTCTCACATCTCCATAATAGAAAGAATCACGGAAAATAACCTCCAGCCCGTAAGCATAGACGTTCATTCCGGAAGCGGAAACATCGCCCTCCACAAAACAGTTCTCTCCTCCTGTGCTTCCGTTCGCTTCTGCCGCGCCGGAAGGGTTCCACGCGGCTATATCTCCTGCTGCATAATTATCCTTTCCTCCATAATTTCCGGAAGCCAATGTACGTGTACTGTGCGGGTCCCCTTCCCTATTTCCTTTTGCCGTCACATTTCCCTGAAAATAGCTTTCCGAGCACAGATAAAGCCCCGCCGCCTGCGCGTGATGGTTTTCACTGCTGGCGCTGACGTCGCCCCAGACATAGCAGCCCGTCACGTTATTATCCGCACTGGTACTGTATACTCCGTAGGCGACCGTAATAATGTCATACTCATCTACAAAAGAATCTCCGGTTTCAGAAGCCGTGATATTTCCCCTCACCTGGCAATCTTTCGCCTCATGAACCGGATAATTTGCCCCTCCGGTTTCTGTCGCCGCTTCATACACACCATAGGCCTTTGCACTATTCACTCCCCGGGCCGTGACGTCTCCTTCCAGAAGATTACCTATTCCGCCGGTTCCCCAGGCATACGCACCACCGGAAGAAATTGACGAGATATCTCCTTTCATATAACAGTCGACACCTTCCATGCCATAGGCATATCCATCCGTCTCCACATTTCCGATAAAAGAACATCCCCTGGAGGCTTCCGCTGCTTTCGCATATATACTGACAGAATCTGTATCGTCAATCGCTTTTACATCTCCCTCATACTGACAGTTGGTGCAGGCAGACATCGCCGTCACATACACGGTAGAGAGTCCGGTCTCCCCGCCTTCATATCTCATGTCCAGATCGACCCGACAGTTACTGGCATTTTTAAGACCGGTCATCTCGATACGGCCATCTACCGGCATATTCTCCCCGCCAGTCACTGTTACACTGCCGGAAACCGTACAATTATTGATACTTCCGACATTCCCGGCGAAAGGACCGACGTACGCCGTTTCATATTGTTCCCCTTCCAGAACATTCACATCAATCTTTATATTGGTCAGAGTGAGGTTTGTCACATATCCTTCCGCACCCGGCGTAAGACCCCAATTATAGAACAGACCCACATACGAATCTAAATTCCCCTTCGCAGCTCCTGTTATAGTGACATTGCGAAGCGCATATCCGTTCCCGTTGAAGGTTCCAACCAGACCGATGGGTTCCCAATCATATCCGCTCAGATCGATATCCTCCGTCAGCTCAAAGTACCCTTTCCCTCTCGTTGCCTCCAGTATCTTCACCAGTTCTTCCGCTGTGCTGATATAATATACATCATTATTATTTTCCACCGCTGCCCGTGCCGGGATGTCCGTCACCAGCATCGCGCACAGCAGAATCCACACAAG
>DXEQ01000064.1 GCA_019114885.1 Candidatus Anaerobutyricum stercoripullorum | reverse complement strand
GTATCCGGCTGCTGAATCATTTTGAGATCCGGACGAAAATGACGAGCTATCATGAATATAATAAAATAGAGAAGGCTGCTTTTCTGGTGGAGAAGATGAAAGAGGGCATGAATGTGGCGCTGATCACAGACGCCGGGACGCCGGGAATCTCCGATCCGGGAGAAGAACTGGTCCGGCAGTGTATGGAGGCCGGCGTGCCGGTCACTTCCCTGCCGGGAGCCTGCGCCTGTATCACGGCGCTCACTCTGTCGGGGCTGCCGACCCGGCGTTTTGCCTTTGAAGCATTTCTTCCCTATGATAAGAAAGAAAGGGAAGCCATCCTGACGGAGTTAAAAAATGAGACGAGGACCATCATTCTCTATGAGGCGCCCCATCATTTAAGAAAGACGCTCAGGGAGTGCCGGCAGTATCTGGGCAACCGGAAAATGACGGTGTGCCGAGAACTGACCAAAAAACATGAGGAGGCGACGCCGGGAACTCTGGATGAGATCATTGCCTTTTATGAGGAACATGAACCCCGGGGAGAGTACGTGCTCGTGTTTGAGGGAAAGAGCCGGCAGGAGTTGAGAGAAGAAGAACAGGTAAAATGGCAGGAGATGTCTCTGGAAGATCACATGGACCTGTATCTTTCACAGGGAGTGGACCGGAAGGAAGCGATGAAGCGGGTGGCAAAGGACAGAGGCGTCAGCAAACGTGACGTCTATCAGGCACTGCTTCGCTCCTGATCCGGATGGAGAAAATATTTTCTCAGATATCTGTAAAAAACAGGAAAAAAGTGATACAATGGTAGAGAAAGAAGGAAGAACACAGGGAATGGAACCATATTTAAGAACCTGGTGCGAGGTGGATCTTGATGCCATCCGCCAGAATATGATCAATATCAGAGAGAAGGCCGGAGAAGGGACGAAAGTGATGGCTGTCATAAAGGCAGACGGATACGGACACGGCGCGGCAGCAATCGGACGATATATTTATGGGGAAGCGGATTATTTTGGCGTGGCAACCATCGAGGAAGCTGTGGAGCTGCGGCAGGCAGGTATTGATAAGCCGGTTCTGGTCCTGGGATATACTTCTCCGGCGCTGTACGGGAAGAATCTGCACTATGATGTGGAACAGACCATCTATACCATGGAAGCTGCCCGGAAGATGTCAGAGGAAGCCGTGAAGCTTGGAAAGACGGCCAGGATACATATCGCTCTGGATACGGGAATGACTCGGATCGGTGTTTCCCCGGATGAGGAGGGGCTGGCTTTTGTGGAAGAAGTCCGGAAGCTGCCGGGAATTACGGTAAAGGGACTGTTCTCCCATCTGTCCTGCGCGGATATGGAGGATAAGACTTACACGAAGGAGCAATTTAAGCGCTTCGATGATTTTGTGCGGCTGCTGGAGAGCCGTCACATTTCCATTCCCGTGAAGCATATCTGCAACAGCGCGGGAATCATGGAGTTTGACGATCACCGCTATGATATGGTGCGGGCGGGCATTATCCTCTACGGTTTATATCCGTCGGAGGAGGTGGATAAGGACGCCCTGGCTCTGGAGCCGGCCATGTCATGGAAGACGCATGTGGTCAATATCATGGAGCCGGAGATGAACCGGGGAATCAGCTACGGCGCTACCTATGTCACGGATCATCCGTGCCGGATTGCCACCATATCCATAGGGTACGCGGATGGATATCCGCGCAGTCTCTCCAACAAAGGCTGGGTGCTGATCCGCGGAAAGAAAGCGCCGATCGTCGGACGGGTCTGTATGGATCAGACCATGGTGGATATCACAGAGATTCCGGATGTGGAGATGGAAGATGTGGTCACGCTGATCGGGCAGGATGGCAGCGAGAGAATCTCCGTGGAAGATATGGCAGATCTGTCAGGAAGCTTTAATTATGAATTTGTCTGCGATGTGGGACAGCGGGTAAAACGGGTGTACCGTAGCAGACGCGAACAGGAAAGGAAGGAAGTTCTATGAAATCACTTGCAATCGAAAGAGAATTTGGAAGCGGCGGAAGAGAGGTTGGCATGAAGGTGGCTAAGGAAGCCGGTATTTCCTACTATGACAGCAATCTTCTGGATAAAGTGACAGAACGGTACGGAGATTCCGCCCACATGCTGAATGTGTACGACGAGAAATGGACGGGAAGTCTGTTATTTAATATCTCCATGGCGGCAGGATACAGCCAGGGCAACGAACAGTCCAAGGTGTATCAGATGGGATATGAGGTGGCGGATACCATAAAGCGCCTGCACAGAAACGGTCCCTGCGTGTTCATCGGTCGCTGTGCTACCGATATCTTAAAGGACACCAATAATACCCTCCGGGTATTTATCTACTCTTCGGATGAAAAGAAACGGATCAAAAGAATCGTTGAGACAGAAAATGTATCGGAAGCCGAGGCGCGGAAGATGATGGACAAGAGAGACCGGGCCAGAAGGAATTACTTCCGGTTCTGGACTCAGAAAGACTGGGCGGACAGAGGCAACTATGATCTGGAGCTGAATACCTCCATGTTATCCACGGAGGAATGTGCCAGAATTCTTCTGTATGCCATGAATAAATAATAAAAGAATAAGAAATCAGATATTGCTGGCAGCGCACTCACACTGCCAGCAATTTTTTTCGGAAAAGAAGGAAATATCCGATGCCCAGGGCGTCTGCCAGAAACCATCCGATGGGAACGGACCACCAGATACCCACCACGCCGAAAAATGGGATGGCTGACAGAGCGTAAGCCAGACCGACACGGACTCCCAGAGATACTATGGTAAGCACCACGGACATGCCCGGTCTTCCCAGGGCGCGGTAGAGGCCGTAGAGAAGGAAGAGTATGCCGATCATAAAGTAAAAGGAACCTTCAATCCGGAGATAGCGGGCGCCTTCCGCGATGACGGCAGTCTCTCCCGCGTCAATAAAGAGAGACATGAGCAGCCGCGCGAAAATAAATACGATCGCGGAGACGACCAGACTGAAAGCCACGGAGGTGACGAAGGCGGTCCGGATTCCTTTTTTGATGCGGTCCGTTTCTTTAGCTCCGAAGTTCTGCGCGATAAAAATAGAAAATGCATTGCCAAAATCCTGGACAGGAAGATAGGCAAAGGCGTCAATCTTTACGGCAGCGGCAAAAGAGGCCATGATGGTAGTACCGAAGCTGTTGACCAGTCCCTGTACGGTCAGGATGCCCAGATTCATGATGGACTGCTGCATGCAGGTGAGGGCGGAAAAGCTGGTGATCTCTTTGATACGGCTCAGGCGGAGCTTTACCTGCTCTGTTTTCTTAAGAAGATGTGGGAACTTCCCATAAGTATATATGGCGATGCCGATGCCGGATACGTACTGGGAGATGACCGTGGCTTCGGCTGCTCCGGCCACACCGCGGTGCAGGACAGCTACAAAAACAAGATCCAGCACAATATTCAGGCAGGCAGATACCGCCAGAAACACAAGGGGGATGACCGAATTGCCCAGAGAGCGGAGCAGGGAGGCAAAAAAGTTATAGAGGAAAATTCCAACCATGCCCGCAAAAATGACGAGAAGATAGTCTTTCATCATTTCTTTTAATTCTTCCGGTGTGCGGAGAAACCAGATAATCCCGTCGATACCGGCAAAAATCAGTACATTTAACACAACCGTGACGATACCCAGCAGACAAAAAGAAGCCAGAATACCTTCTTTCAGTCCGATATCATCTCTCTCCCCGAACCGGATGGAGAATACGGTGCCGCTTCCCATGGCAAGGCCGAGGATGATAGAAGTCAGAAATGTCATGAGCGAGAAGGCGGAGCCCACGGCGGCCAGCGCCTCCTCTCCCAGAAATCGTCCGACGATCAGGGTGTCGGCAATATTGTAACATTGCTGCAGAAGGTCGCCGAGGATCATGGGGATGGCAAAGCGCAGCATGGTCTGCATGACCGGTCCTCTTGTAAGTTCATTTTCCATATGTATCACTACTTTCTTTTGAGATGGATGAATAAATGTATGAAAAAAAGGTAAGAAAACAATGTTCCCACCTGTGTTTTCTTCACAAACGTATGTAATTATAGGATCATCCTGTGAAAATGTCAATTTGAGAACACTGAGTGGGGAGAGCGCACTTTTTTTCTGTGAATCTTCCATAAAATAAAAGAATAGAATAAAAGAAAAAAGAAGTCGGGTTATTCCATGCTGAATTTTTTATGGGTCATTATGATGGCCGGCGGTATTCTTTACGCTTCTTTTCATGGGACTATGGGAGAGGTGACGGAGGCTTTTATTGATTCGTCCACGGAGGCGGTGAATCTCTGTATTTTTATGCTGGGCGTCATCGGCGTCTGGAATGGCATGATGGAGATTGCGGTAAAAAGTGGTCTCATGGAAAAGATTGCCCTCGTCATGTATCCGTTTATCCACTGGCTCTTTCCGGATATTCCCCGGGGTCACAGGGCCAATGAGTACATCGCGGCAAATATGGCCGCAAATATACTGGGACTGGGGTGGGCTGCCACTCCGGCCGGTCTGAAAGCGATGCGTGAACTAAAGACACTAGAGGAAGAGAGGCGGGGAGAAAGGGCGGAGGAGGGCCGTGCGTCAGATATGATGTGTGCCTTTCTGGTGCTCAATATCTCTTCGCTGCAACTGATTCCCATCAATATGATCGCTTACCGGAGTCAGTATGGCTCTGTGGAACCGGCGGCCATCGTACTGCCTTCCATCTGTGCCACGGCCATATCCACACTGGCGGGAATCCTGTTTATCAAGGGGATGGAGATCATGAGAAAAAGAAGGAGGAGCAGGAGATGAGAGCTTTTCTTTATTTTTCTGACTTCATCGTGCCCTTTATAATGTTTTATATTGTGATCTATGGGTTTTTTAACCGGGCGGATGTGTATGAGAACTTTCTGACGGGGGTAAAAGAGGGGTTCAGGATTGTCATAAAAATTGCGCCAACTATGGTGGCGCTGCTTGTATCTATCGGTATTTTCCGGACGTCCGGTGCTCTTGATTTTGTGTCCGGTCTGCTGGAGCCGGTGGGAGAGCTGCTTCGGATTCCCGCGGAGGTGCTGCCCGTTTTTCTGGTACGTATTTTTTCATCCTCGGCCGCGGTCAGCTTTGTGCTGGATATCTTTAAAGAATTCGGTCCGGATTCGTCCATCGGAATGATGGTCTCTATTATGATGAGCTGTACGGAGACCGTGATCTACACGATCACCATATATTATATGAGTATCCACGTGACAAAAACCCGCTGGACGCTGCCCGGAGCTCTGAGCGCTGCTCTGGCAGGGGCAGTCGCCAGTGTGGTGATCACAGGACTGGTACTCTGAGTGAAAAAAGGTATAAAATTAATCGTAATCTTCTAACTAATTGTAATCTTCTAACATCTGTACAAGCTTGATCAGCTTCTCCTTTTTCTCAGGAGAGAAATTGCGGATGAGATATAAGAGCTCCCGATCCAGAGAGGTCTCTTTGTAATCTTCATCGATGGTACCGGCAAGATAATCCAGTGACATACCGGTGAGCTGGGCGTAATAAGTCAGCATTCGGAGTGTCATAAGGCTTCGGTTATTCTCCACGTTGCTGATGTAACCGGGAGTAACTCCCAGAGCCTTGGCCACCTGATCCTGAGTGAGGTGGTTGGCAATGCGAAGTTCCTTGACTTTTTTTCCTAAATCCTTATTCATACAATCACCATTGTCCCTTCTTAATGGCAAAACGGAAAAATTCTTTATGAGACAAAGAGTTTGCCTGGTGGCAAACTCTT
>DXEQ01000063.1 GCA_019114885.1 Candidatus Anaerobutyricum stercoripullorum | reverse complement strand
ACCGGATGACGCCGGAGCAGCTGGATGCGCTGAAAGAGCAGCTTAAAAATATGGACGCCGGGACAGGAGATGCCGATGCGGCGGAGGAAGAGAATCCGGCGGATGGTTGCGACGGGGAGACGGTGGAAGAGTAAATGCAGCAAAACACGGACAATGCACAAAATAGCATACATTCCGGCGACGGCGTAAGGAGCGGTTTCTTTCAGGGTTCTGACAGCAATACGGTAAATACCTCTCCGGGAGAATCCGCCGGTGTGGAGGGCGGCAGCGGCAATTACAGGGAGAGGCTTAAGGAGATGACGGCGGTCCTGCGGAAGAATTCTATCACCCGGGGAATCACTCCGGAGAAGCTGCGTCTGATTCTGGAAGATCTGGGCCCGACGTATATCAAGCTGGGGCAGATCATCTCCAGTCGATCGGATATCCTTCCGCAGAAGTACTGTGATGAGCTGATGAAGCTTCGCTCTGAGGTGCCGCCCATGCCGTTTTCTCAGGTGGAGGAGGTCATCCATGCGTCTTTCGGTTATTCCTGGAAGCAGGTCTTTTTGAGTATTGACGAGAACCCTCTTGGCTCCGCCTCCATCGCCCAGGTGCACCGGGCCGTGTTAAAGACCGGCGAGCAGGTGGTCATCAAGGTGCAGCGGCAGGGAATCTACGAGACCATGTCCCGGGATATCGGCCTTCTTCGCCGGGCGGTGAAGCTTCTCCCGCCGGTAGCCCTGAAAGACCTGGTTGATCTGGATCTGGTTCTTGCCGAGTTGTGGAGGGTGACACAGGAGGAGATGAACTTCCTCATGGAAGCCGCCAACATGGAAGAGTTCGCCGGAAAGAACAGCGACGTTGCCTTTGTGGAGGTGCCGCGCCTTTATCGGGAATACACGACAACACAGGTTCTCGTGATGGAATATGTGGACGGCTGTGCTATCGATGATAAGGATTGCCTGCTGGCTGGCGGTTATGATCTGAATGAGATTGGCACCAAGTTTGTCGATAATTTCGTCAAGCAGGTCATCGAGGACGGATTCTTTCATGCCGACCCTCATCCGGGAAATGTGATGATCCGGGACGGGAAGATCGTCTGGATGGATATGGGCATGATGGGACGGCTCACGGACAGAGACCGGCAGTTTATCAGCCGGGCGGTGGAAGGAGTGGCCTTAAATGACATCGGGCTGATTCAGGACGGCGTCATGGGTGTCGGCGTATTCCGGGGAAAGACAGACCACAGTGAGTTGTACAGCGACCTGCAGGCCCTGATGAGCAAGTACGGCACGGCGAATTTCGGAGATATCGATATCGCGGATCTGGTAAAAGACTTGATGGAGATCATGAAAAAGAATCAGATCACCATGCCGCACGGTCTGACGCTTCTGGCAAGAGGTCTGACCCATGTGGAGGGCATTCTGGCTGTCATCAGCCCGGACATCAACATGGTGCAGATTGCCTCCGCCCGCATCAAGGGACAGATGTTTCAGGAAGAGAATCTCAAAAAGGCAGTGAAGTCTACCATAAGAAGTACCATCCGGTCGCTGCGCAGGGCAGTGGATATCCCGGGGCTGGCGGCAGACATCCTGCAGGGACATATGAAGGGGCAGACCAAGGTGAATCTGGAGCTTCACGTATCGGATGATCTGTCGCATCTGCTTCGCCGGCTGATCCGCAATATCGTCATGGGACTCTGGGTCATGGCGCTTCTCATCAGCTCCAGCATCATCTGTACCACCGACATGAAGCCGAAGATACTGGGGATTCCTGCACTGGGAGCGCTCGGGTACCTGATTGCGTTTGTCATTGTCATGTATGTATTTTTAAAACATTTCTTCTCGCGAAAGTAACAAAAAACACAGAAGGATAAAATGTTTATCCTACAGATATAAAGGAGGACGAACCGATGGATTGCAAACAGATTATTTTAAATAAATGTTCCGTAAGGGATTATAAGACAAAAAAGGTGGACGCCAAAACAATCAAAGAACTGTCCCAATATGTCAACCATTGTCCGAAGCTGGTGGAAGACATTGCGATGGACATCCGTATCATGGATAACGATGTGGTTTATCGGCAGCTGGACGGTTTCGCAGGCTATCACGGCATACTGATCAATGCACCGCATTACATTATTATTCTGTCGGAACACAAGGAGCATTATATTGAGAACGCCGGTTTTGTGGGAGAAAGTATCTCCATGAAGGCGTATGAGATGGGTGTGGATTCCTGTTGGATTACATTTAATGACAGTGAAAAGGTGATTCATCGGTTAAACATTGTGACTAATAAGGAAGTGGTCGGAATTCTTGCCATCGGTTACGGCAAAAAGAAGACGCCGATCACTCTGGAAGCTTTGAAAGTCGGCGATAATTATTCGCAGGCAGATATGCGTAAAAAAGACTCGTCACAGTCTAAAATCCTTCCTCTGCAGGAGATGGTGTATATTGACAGATGGGGCGAGGGAGCAGATGTAAATATGCTTCTGGAACGGGCGCTGTACGAGCCGATGGACTGTGTGAGAAAAGCGCCGTCCACTATGAACCGTCAGCCGTGGAGGTTCCTGATCGTAGGAGGAAAGATTATTCTTGCCATGCGTAAAGACAGCGACATCAGCGAATACGAAAAACGGATTGATGCAGGTATCGCCATGCTGTATTTTGAGGCGGTCATGGAACAGACCGTATGCCAGGTACAGTGGACGGCAGGTTCCTCAGAAAATGTTTACGGAATACCGGAAGATTATGAGATTGTGGCTTCTTGTGAAGTCTGATCAATTATTTCCATGAAATTTGTGTTTCGGGCAAACGTTAACGGAATGAATATATAAATATTGATACATAACAAATGTATGAAAAAGACAGCCTGGCTCCCTTGTGAGAGTCAGGCTTAACTATTCGCAAAATGCAACTTTAACGCAGAGTTGCGTCCATTTCTTTTCCTATACCTGCAAATCGCCGCAAATCAGCTTTTATATTCCATCAGCCAGCCATTTTACAATATCAAAAAATATCTGCTGTTTTGCAGGCGTTTTTATTTATTGATAAGCTCTTT
>DXEQ01000062.1 GCA_019114885.1 Candidatus Anaerobutyricum stercoripullorum | reverse complement strand
TATTCTCCTTACATCGCCTGGCGCGAGAGTTCTGCCGGGCAGAACTCTTAGCTTCTATGCTCCCTACATCGTCCTGCGTCTTTATTTTGTCTTGTTTTTTCCCCGAAAATGTGCAAAAATCTGTATAACTGTTTATGTTACGGATCACAAATAGCAGGAGATGATTTTCTATGGAGAATACACGGGAATTCAAAAAAGAACAGATGGATATCAGAAGAAAGCTGGACGAGCTGAAGCGGATCACGGGGCTGCCCCTGACCATCGCGGACGCAGCCGGTCCGGCGGACAATGTGAACGGCTGCAGTTCTGAAAATAACAGTGCCGCCGGTGCCCGGGAAGAACAGGTTCTATACACGATTCATCAGCTGGACGCGCTGATTGCCGCCTACAAGGAGACCAACAGCAGGGAGGCCGTCTTTAAACGCTGGATCACCGGGGATATGGAGACCCATGAACTCATACACACGGCCAAACGGTTCCACGTGCCGCTCTCCGCCTGCCGCGCCCTCTTCCTGGTGGAATCCCGGGATACCATGGACAGCTCGGTCATGACCATCTTACAGCACGCTTTCCCGGACTCTTCCCAAGTGTGGCTGGTTCCCATGACTGCCAGCCAGCTGGCGATTGTCTATACATTTTCTGAGACCGTATCGGAAGACGAGGTCCACTCCACCGCCTATCTGGTGATGGACCTGCTCAACGCCGAGGCTCTCATACAGGTCAAGGTCTCTTTCAGTTCCGTGCTGGAATATCTCAATCAGCTTCCGGCTGCCTGCCAGGAAGCCGGTCTGGCCTTAAACGCCGGCAAGATATTCTACCCGGACCAGAACGTCTACCCTTATAATAAGCTGGGTATCGGCCGCCTGATCTACGGCCTGTCCCGGGAGCGCTGCAGCGCTTATCTTAAGGAAGTGCTCGGCACGGACTCTCCTGACTTTTTTCAGACAGAGACGGTCCACGTAATCAACAGCTTCCTCGACCACAACATGAATATCGCGGAGACCACCCGGCATCTCCACATGCACCGCAACACCCTCATCTACCGGCTGGAGCAGATACAAAAAGAGACCGGTCTGGACATCCGGCAGTTTCATGACGCCATGACGATCAAAACGGTCCTTTTTGTTCTCAATTATATAGATAATTCGCAATCCCCTGCCGCCAAAAGCGGCCAATGATCTCACCGACGGTTCCGCTCACGCAGAACCGCCGGTATTTTTACAGTCTATAAAACGGCGATAAACCGGTCGAAGGCCGCTCTGCCTTCTTCCGTGCACTTGTAGACGCCGGCGTCTTCCAACACGCCCACGAATACCTGTCCAATCTCTTCCTGCAGGATATCCATCACATTTCCTTCGTTGATATCCGCATATCTGGCGCGAATCTTCTCCGCCCATTCTTTGTGTTTCAGAAGCTCCTCATGCTCCTCGATCGGCGTTCCCTCCACGAGGCAGCGGGACAGAAGTTCCATCTCTCCTTTCAGTCTGGAAGGCAGCACGGCCAGACCCATGACCTCAATGAGACCGATGTTCTCCTTCTTGATGTGATGATACTCGCTGTGCGGATGGTACAATCCCAGCGGACACTCCTCTGTGGTGATATTGTTCCGCAAAGTGAGATCCAGCTCGTACAGTTCTCCGTTCTTTCTGGCGATCGGCGTGATGGTGTTATGCGGCTCTCCGTCGGTCTCGGCGAAAATGTACGCCTCCTCGTCGGTGTATCCTCTCCATGCCGCGAGGATGTGATCCGCCAGCTCGATGAGCCGCTTCTCATCTTTATGACGGATACGGATCACGGACAGCGGCCAGTGCAGGATGCCCGCCTCCACATCTTCATATCCCGGAATGGTGATATGCTTCTCCATCTCAGCGTCCGCCATGGCAAACCGATACCGTCCGCCCTGGAAATGATCATGGCTGAGAATCGAGCCTCCCACGATCGGCAGATCCGCGTTGGAACCGAGGAAGTAGTGTGGGAACTGCTTAATGAAGTCGAATAATTTTACGAAAGCGGCATGATCGATCTTCATCGGGATATGCTGTCCGTTAAAGACGATGCAATGCTCATTGTAGTATACATACGGAGAATACTGGAATCCCCACCGGCTGTTGTTGATCTCGATCGGGATGATCCGGTGGTTCTGTCTTGCCGGATGGTTCATTCTTCCGGCATAGCCCTCATTCTCCATGCAGAGCTGACATTTCGGATATGCGCTCTGCGGCGCGTTCTTGGCTGCCGCGATGGCCTTCGGGTCCTTCTCCGGTTTGGACAGGTTGATGGTGATGTCAATCTTTCCGTACGGGCTGTCCACCTTCCAGCGGATATCCTTCTTGATCCGGTCTCTGCGGATATAGTTGGTATCCTGGCTGAACTTGTAGAAAGCGTCCGTCGCCTTCTGCGGGTCCTCCTCATACAGCTTCCAAAACTCCGCGATCACCTGTGACGGCCACGGGGTGAGGATTCCCATAAGCTTCGTGTCAAACAGATCTCTCGTCACGATATCATCGCTGCTAATGATCCCTTTTTCATATGCCATGTCTGTCAGTGCGTCCAGCACCTCCGGAAGGACGATCTCTTCCCCGGAGATCTCCTGCTCCTCGTATTCATCCTCCCGGAACACTTCCAGAAGCTGATTGATCATGTATCTTCTGTCTTCCTCCGTCACAAGACCTGTGCGAATCCCGTATTCCACTAATTTTGCTATCTCTTTATATAAACCCATAACGCCTGCTCCCTTTCTGCTTCAGCAACTTTTCTCTCTTTTTCCTGCAAACGGACTGCCTTCTTCTTACAGTACCTTCATACCGCCGTATTTTCTTACTTTCAGTACGTGACAGCTGCCCTCGCCGAAGACGCCGTCCAGCGCTTTCTTATAGTCCTGTACCATGCTGCCCGGCACGAAAGCCTGAATGGTTCCGGCAAATCCGCCGCCGTGCACACGGCTGACACCCTTCTCGCCCAGCACAACGTCGCTCACTGCCAGACCTACGGAAAGTCCCTGTCCGTTCAGATCTTTGACGGTAAATACGTTCTGCAGGTACTGGAAGGAAGAAGCGCCGGACTCTTTCACCCATCTCTTAAATCCTTCAAAATCTCCCTGCTCCAGAGCGGCGATCTCTCTGTCCACTCTCTTTTCTTCCTCGAAGAAATGGATGGCACGAAGAACCGGACGGTCTCCCAGATGTTTCCGTACATTGGCCAGATCTTTGTAGAAAGCGTCCTCATCCACCTCACGGAGCACTTCTTTTCCAAAGTAAGCGGCCACCTTCTTCATATCTTCCGGAATGGAAGCATAGTCATCGGTCAGGTCCGCATGGGAACCCTTGGTATCGGTGATGCACAGACAATGATCATAGGCGTCAAAGTCCACGTTGACTTTCTTTACGATGGTGTTGAACGGGTCTGCAAAATCGATGTGGATCAGGCCGCCCACGGAGCAGGCCGTCTGGTCCATCAGCCCGCATGGCTTGCCGAAGTATACATTCTCCGCGTACTGTCCGTACTTGGCGATATCCACCGCATCCAACTTCATATCGTTATAGAGGCCGGAGAGAATCGTTCCGATGATCACCTCATAAGCTGCGGAGGAAGACATTCCGGAACCGCTCAGCACATCGCTGGTGGCGTAAGCCTGGAAACCGCCGATCTTATAACCCATCTCCCGGATTCTGGAAGCCACGCCCCGGATCAACGCCAGGGAAGTTCCCTTCTCTCTCTTTACGATATCCAGAGAAGCCAGATCCACCGTATTCTTCGGGTACCCCTCCGACTTGATCTCGATCACGTTATCGTCTCTTCCGGATACCACGGCAATGATATCCAGATTGATGGATGCGGCCAGCACCTTTCCATGCTGATGGTCCGTATGGTTGCCGCCCACCTCACTTCTGCCCGGCGCGCTGTAGATCTCCACTTCCTGCTCGCCGTAGAGTTCTTCATAGCTCTCCAGCGCCTTGATATATCTCTCTGTCTGATAATCCAGAAGGCTCTCATCCTCATAGATATCCATCAGCAGATCTCTGTGTACGCCGTTACGAAATTCTTCTTTTAATACGCCTGTTGTTTTTGCCATCTCTTCTTCTCCTTTTCACTTATGATGATCACAGTACCTTTCACGACAGCCGGAAAGCTCATGACCCGAATCTTGCAGCATCTCTTTCTTCACAAAACCTCCGCTGTCCTGCTGGCTTTATAGTAAAACATTTTAGTAAATTTGTCAATCAGTTTTACTATGTTTTTACCAGTATTTTTACCTTTTTATTTACTTATTTTTTAGTAAATTTTATTTCATTTTTTTACTGAATCTGATATAATATTCTGAGATTGCGAAAACAAAGTGAGGAGAAGAGAA
>DXEQ01000061.1 GCA_019114885.1 Candidatus Anaerobutyricum stercoripullorum | reverse complement strand
GGCGTCAGGGATATTAAGGAAAAGAACCGGGAAGAATATACCGGAACCCGGGAAGAAATCCTGAAACAGGGATATGAACCCTGCGGACGGTGTCATCCATAATAAAAGGCAAGGGGAAATATTTTGACAGTGCGTAAAAGAAAATGGTGGAAATTCATTATTGTACTTCTGATCGTGGCATTGCTGTACATTTTTTTCAGAGACAGCTTTGCGGAAGGACTGCGGGAGATGCTGCGGGTTCCCGTGCGGAAAGTTGTGCTTTTGCTGGCTCTCTCCATGGGGTATTTTCTGGCGGAAGGCGGCGTGATCGCCGCGCTGGCTAGATCGTACACAGACGCCGTATCCTTTGGGAGCGGCGTTGCCTGCGCGCTTTACTGCAGTTTCTTCCGTCTGATCACTTTCGGGAGCGGGTCCGGCATCGCGGAAGTCTATTATCTGAACCGGAAAGGGATGAAGGGAGCTGAGGCCACCGGCATGAGCCTGGTACAGTACCTGATTCAGAAGATTACCCTCTGTCTCATGGGAGCTGTCAGCTTTTTCTTCTGTTTTACCTATGTGAGACAGTATATCGGCGCATACGAGGGATATATCGCTCTGGCAGTCTTTGTCACGATGCTGATCGGCGCCGGTATCCTTCTGATCACGGTATGGCGGAGGGGAAAAGAGCAGCTGTTCGGCTTCCTTCATAAAATCACGGCAAAAAGGGTACGGTGGGACGAACGAATCCGCAAGCTGGAAGCACAGGCGGATATCCTGCAGGAGGGAGCCGGGAGACTGTATCACAGAAAGTGTTCCCTGATAGCGGCGTTGGCCCTTAATCTGTTAAAATATTTTTGCTGGTTTCTCACTCCTTTCGTCCTGTATGGCGATGGGGAACGACTGACACTGGGAGTCTCTCTCGTTCTGATGGCTCTTGCCACCATGCTGGCCGGAGTGATTCCGACGCCCAGCGGCTACGGCTCTCTTGACGCCATGATCTTGCTGCTCTTTCATCCGATTCTGGGAGAAGGAAAGCTGGTCTCACTGGTCATCCTGTACCGGGTCGTCGTTTCCCTGTTCCCGTTTCTCACAGGAGCGCTGGTGGCGGCGCGGCCCCTGTCAAAGGAGATGGAGCAGCCGAAGGAAGAACAGTCGGAAGAGGAAGAACTGCGATAGAGAAAAAAGAAAGAAAAAGGAGATACATTTACTATGAAAATACTGCACATCGGAAAAGCAGAAAATATGGAACGGTACACGCCGGATGTTCCGGCAGCGAAGACGGCCAGGGTGGCGGAGATGCCCATGGGACATACCGTGCAGGAGTACGCGGCAGCCATGCCGGACGCGGAGGTGATCGTGGCGGACGCCATCGCGGAAGTGCCGGGAGAGCTCATGGAGAAACTGCCGCAGCTTAAGATGGTCCACTCGGAAGGGGTGGCCTTCAACCGGATTGATGTGGCGGCGGCCTCAGCCCGTGGAATCTCAGTGTGCAACTGCGCCGGTATGAACGCCTCCGCCGTGGCGGAGCAGACCATCCTTCTCATGGAAGGAATGTTAAAAAATGTGATCGTAAATGACAGGGCCGTGCGGGAAGGACGGCAGATCACGGTCAAAGAAAACTATATGGCGCAGGGCAGTTTAAAAGAGCTGGCCGACTGCCGGGTGGGTCTTGTTGGCTTTGGTGATATTGGAAAATGTACTGCCAGATTGCTGGCTGCTTACGGCGCGGAAGTCTACTACTACAAACGCCATCGTCTGGCTCCGGAGGAGGAACTTGCCGCGAATGCCATGTACCTGCCTCTGGATGAGTTACTGGAATTGTGCGACATCGTCAGCCTGCATCTGCCGGTGACCGAAGAGACCACAGGCATGTGCGACCATACATTTTTTGAAAAAATGCGTCCCGGCTCTTACTTTGTCAATACATCCCGGGGCGAGCTGGTAGACGATGAAGCTCTCGCGGAAGCTCTGGCAGGCGGGCGGCTTGCCATGGCCGGTCTCGATACCCTGGACCAGGAACCTGTGCAGAAAGACCATCCTCTGCTTCGTCAGCCACAGGAAGTGCTGGACCGGATTCTCTTTACGCCGCACATCGGCGGAATCACAGCATCCAGCTTTCGCCGGGGCTACGCCATGATCTGGGATAATATCGGGCGGCTGGAGGAAGGAAGGCCGTTGCTTCGGGAGGTGAATCGTGATGCAAAAGCGTGAGATTGATATCAAAGAGACGAACAGACGACGGCGGGAGCGCCCACGCCGCTTCGTCCGCCGACACCCTCAGTTCGGACATTAGATATTTTATAATCAGGCAGGGATATCTAATGGTCCCTGCCATATTTTTTGCATATTTCCATGAAGGCCATCATATTTGGAGTAAGGTATTTGCTTTTATGGTATATGATATTGAGATTTCTCCGGATGGGTTCCGTCAAGGGAACCATGGCGACAAGTTTTTCTTCGATGTCCCGCCTCACTAGCAGATAGGGGAGTACAGCCACGCCGACGCCTTCTGCCACGCCGCGGACAATGGCCTGCGTACTCGAACTCTCCCATACCGGACGGACAGAAATCTGCCAAAGAGCAAAGGCGGCGTCAAGAATTTCTCTGCCGGCACTGCCGTGTTCCCGCATAAGGAAGGGATATTCCGCCAGCCTGGAGAGGGAGACTTCTGTTTGTTCGGCCAGAGGATGACGGACAGGCACGATGGCGCACATGGTATCTTCCATGAAAGGAGTAAAAATCAGCTCCGGGTGTTCAGGCTGAGTCTCAATGAGTCCGATGTCGATAGAATTATCCAGAATATGCTGTTCGATATCGTAGGACTTGCTGATGATGGCTTCGAGATGCAGTTTGGGATATT
>DXEQ01000004.1 GCA_019114885.1 Candidatus Anaerobutyricum stercoripullorum | reverse complement strand
GAAGATGGGGGCAGCTCCCGCAGGTGTGCCGGCGCGGTCCCCTGAGGCAACTTCGCTCCGGGCTCCGCTGTCGTCCGGGGAGCAGCCGACGGCTGGCGCTGCCCTGCCGGAAAGTTCTCATATTTCTCAAGGAGAGGAGCCGCGATATCTTCCGGCCGCTGCACCAGCACGGCTCCCTCCGCGATCAGACGGTTGCATCCCTCGCTCAGCGGATCTGAGATGCGGCCGGGCAGAGCGAAGACGTCCTTCCCCTGTTCCAGCGCCTGATCGATCGTGATAAAGGATCCGCTCTTTTCTCCCGCTTCAAGCACAAACACACCGTCCGCCATGGCGCTGATGAGCCGGTTTCTGATGGGAAATAATCCCGGACTGTTGGGGATTCCGAGATTGTATTCCGACAATACGCCTCCCTGTTCATACATCTGCCTGTAGAGAAAATAATTGGCCCGGGGATACATGGTGTCAATCCCGCCGCCCAGAATTCCCAGCGTATAACCGCCGGCCTGCAGGGCGCCCCGGTGGCCGGCCGCGTCAATTCCTGCCGCCAGCCCGCTGATGATCTGGATTCCTCTGCGGGATAGCTCTCCGGCAAACTGCTCCGCCACCCGGATACCATACGGAGTGGCAGAACGCGCCCCCACCATGGCAAGCGACGGCCGGTCCGGCGACGGCAGACTTCCTCTCAGATAGATTCCGTAAGGTGGATCAAAAAGCTGTCTGAGCTTCTCCGGATAATCCGGAGATTCCCAGTGGAGAAAGCGGGTTCCCGACGCCTGCAGCCGCTGCATGGATTGCGCTATGCTATGTGTATTGCGGGACTCCTGCAAATATACGCATTGTTTCTTTTTTAAGATGTCTGCCAGTTCTTTTTCCCCGGCCATGTAAACAGCTTGCGGATGCCCGAACCGCTCCAGCAGTTTTCGTCTCGTACCGGGACCCACACCGGGGATATTCACAAACCAGTACCAGAAAAATGTCCGATCTTCTTCCATGCTTTCTTCCTCTATTCAAAAAACGGGGACGTCCGGCGAAACAACAGCGCTTCCCGCACGTGCTCCTCACGAATCTCTTCCGACTCCTCCAGATCCGCGATCGTCCGGCTCACCTTCAGAATCCGGTGATACGACCGTCCGGTCAGCTGCAGCCGGTCAAAGATCTCTTTCAGAAGCGTCCGGGAGTCCCCGTCCAGCACGCAGTAACGCTCCACGTCCTTTGCCGGCATCCTCCCGTTAAACAGATACTCTTTTCGGGCAAACCTCTCTTTTTGCAGCTCCCACACCCGCCGGATCCGTTCCCGGACCACAGCAGAGGATTCCGCCTTCTTCTCCTCTGCCATCATGGCATAGGAGACCTTGTCACAGCGCACGAAGAGATCCAGGCGGTCCAGAATAGGGCCGCTCAATCTGCTCTGATAATTAAGCACCTGCCGGGGCGTACAGCGGCAGTAACGCCGGTCCGGATAATAGCCGCAGGGACAGGGATTGGCCGCCGCGATAAAAATAAAATCCGCCGGGAAGGTGACCGTCCTGCCATTCCGGATCTGTGTGATCTTATGCTCCTCCAAAACGACCCGGAACATCTCGATCAGCTCCTTTTTAAACTCGGGAAACTCATCCAGGAACAGTACCCCGTGATGGGCCAGCGTCACTTCTCCGGGGCGGGGATTCCCGCCTCCGCCGAACATCCCGGCGATGGTGACAGAGGAGGACGGCGCGCGAAACGGCCGCTTCTTAACCAGAGAAAAATCGTCCCGCAGCAGCCCCTTCACACTGTAGATTACCGTTGCGTCTATCTGCTCCTCTCTGGACATCTCCGGCATGATTCCCGGCGTGCAGGCTGCCAGCATGGACTTCCCGGCCCCCGGAGGGCCGTCCAGAAACAGATTATGTCCTCCTGCCACCGCGATCTCCAGCGCCCGCTTTGCCATCTGCTGTCCTTTTACTTCCGACAGATCCGGTCCGGCCTGCTCTTTCTCCTCCTGCTCCCTGTCTTTTGTCACAGAGCGGACACCCTCTTCCGCTTTCCACGTGGCAGCGTTCTTCGCTGAGTTCTTTTCGCTTTCTTCTGTCTGCGGGCGGACATCTTCCGTCTCCTGTGCGGCAGCGTTCTTCGCTGGCTTCTTTTCATTTTTCCCTGTCTGCGGGACACTTCCTTCCGCCCTTTGTGTGCCTTCTCCGTCTTCCTCCTGCCGGCCGGAGAGATGGTCCACCGCTTCTCTCAGATTCGAGAAGGCCAGCACCCTCATACCCGGCAGGAGAGACGCTTCCCTGGCGTTGCCCCGGGGAACGGCGCAGGTCCGGCATCCGGCCCGGTAAGCTACCTGCAGGATGGCGAGCACTCCTGTCACCGGCGAGAGCATGCCGTCGAGGGCCAGTTCTCCCAGAAAGAGAATCCCTCGCACAGCTTCTCCCGGTATGACAGACATGGCGGTGAGAATCCCCACTGCGATGGCAAAATCATAACAGGCGCCGCTCTTTCTCATATCCGCCGGAGCCAGATTGACAGACACCCGCTTGGGCGGCAGATGATATCCTGTATTCTTAAGAGCTGTGCGCACCCGGTCCTTCGCCTCCTTCACCTCGGAAGAAAGATGTCCTGTCATGCCAAACAGCGGCAATCCATCGCTGATGTCCGCCTGCACCGTGATCAACTCTCCCTGTATTCCCCGAACTGTTCCGCTCCATACTTCTGCTACCATTTTCCCATCTCCTAATTCCATATTTTACCAGATTCTAGCATGTTTCTCATACATTTTCAAGTATAATTTACATTTTTATACATTTTTCATGTCGGATATGTCTGAACAAAGGCACTTTACAGGTTTTCGCGCAAGCGTCCATCCCGCACGGAAGACTTTTTGTTTTGGAGGATTTCATGGGAACTTTCTATAAAACAAACAAAATCCGCCGGAAAGTCCCGACGGATTTCTGATGCGAATTATAATTATTGGTTTGAAGAATCCTTCTCCTCCTGCGGATCGCTGCTGGAATCCAGCATCTTCTTCAGTTCGTTCATGAAGGTGTTCACGTCCTTGAATTCTCTGTATACGGAAGCAAAGCGGACATAGGCTACCTGTTCCAGTGATTTGAGGCGCTCCATGACGATCTCCCCGATCACCTTGCTCTCAATCTCTTTGTATTCCAGATTAAAGATATCATTCTCGATCTTGTTGACCGTCTCCTCTATCTTCTCGACCGGAATCGGTCTTTTATGGCAGGCTCTGAGAACCCCCGCCATGATCTTA
>DXEQ01000060.1 GCA_019114885.1 Candidatus Anaerobutyricum stercoripullorum | reverse complement strand
GAGAAACGGGGGAAAGACGGCATGAATCTTTTAATTGTGGATGACGAGAGAATGGAGACGGAAATTATTGAGAAATTAATTGATCGGGAGCGTTTTCCCTGCGCGGGCGTTTATACGGCCCAGAATATGGAGGACGCCGTCCGCATCCTCAGGAAATATCCGGTTGGCATCATGTTGTGTGACATTGAGATGCCGCAGGGCAGCGGCCTGGAACTGACAAAGTGGGTGAGAGAGAACGGGATGGATGTGGAAGTCATCTTTCTGACGGGACATGCGGAATTCACTTATGCGACGGAAGCACTGCGGCTGGGAGCTGTGGATTACCTGCTCAAACCGGTGGAGCAGGAGGCGCTCATGCGCGCCCTGAAAAAGGCGGCGTCGAGACTGCCGGAATGTGAGGGCGATTTTGAGAATCTGAATGCACAGAAGATCGTGGAGAGGGCAAAGGAATACATTAAAGAGAACTGTGCCAGAGAAATCAACCGGGCGGAAGTGGCGGAACGTTTTTTCATCCACCCGGATTATCTGTCACACATTTTCCGGGACTGGGCGGGTATTACCTTTCAGGATTATGTTATCAAGATGCGGATTGATAAGGCAAAAAAGATGCTGATCTATACGGACGCGCCCATCTCCAATATTGCCGATCAGGCGGGTTATTCCAATACCGCTTACTTTGCGAAACATTTTAAGAGAGAGACAGGAATGACGCCGAAAGAATACAGACACAGCGCCAGGACACTGGGAAAGTACAGTTAGACAGCGCGCAGACTGCCAAAACGAACAAAATGACCGGAGATGAGGGGCAGTATCAGAAAGGAACCCGGACCGCATGAGTAGAATCACAGACCTGAAAAGAAGATTATTTATCATCGTGGGGAGTATTGTCTTTATTATGGTGGCAGTGATCCTGCTTTTCAATCTTCGTCTGCTTCATGAGAGTATGCAGCAGACGAGACAGAATCACAAACGGACACTGCAGATGTATACGGCGATGTTTTCTGACGCTATGGATCAAATCGAGGATATGCTGATTTCACAGAATATTGAGGATGTGGATATGCAGAATATCCGTCGGCCAAGAAATGAGACGGACCGGTATCTGGCATTGCTGGATAAGAAACAGTTTTTTGCGGAAGAGATAGGAAAATATCAATATCTGGATGGATTATTTCTATATGATACGGTACACAAAAACTATATCGGCGTAAAAAGCGAGCTGGTATCCATGGAGATGCATACCACCATCAAAGAATCCTGTCGGGATATCATTGAAAACTACCGCACGGCCAGTCGGCAGTCAGAATGGATGTATCTCAAAGTGCAGGGAGAATATTATCTGTTCCGGCTGGTTCACTGGAAACAGATCTACTATTGCGCGTGGCTCAAACCGGAAAACATGCTGGCCGAATTGCAGGAAGCCGGGAGAGAGGACGGGAAATATTATTATTTGAGCGACAGAGAAGGCCATGTGCTGAATCAGGTGGAAGGAATCAATCTGCCTGTGCTGACAGGAGCAACGGTGGAGATTTCGGGAGAAACATACGATGTGCTGTCAGAGGAAAGAGACGGCCTGACCCTGTCTGTCGTGTCGGAGAGAGCATCTTGGGTACAGTCCGCCGGGCAGATTCTCCTGCCGGTGGGCAGCATCATCGTGATGGGAGGGGCCGCACTGGCGCTGGTGCTCCTGCTGACCAGCGAGATTGTCATGAATCCGCTCTATGATATTTTTGTGGAAGAAGAAAGAAAAAAGAATCAGGCAAAACTGCAGTTTCTGCAGATTCAGACAAACCCACATTTTCTGAACAACTGTCTCAGTCTGATTCGCAATCTCATCTTGCTGGACAGAAAAGAAGAGGCGGAGCGGGTTATTTTGATACTGGGGAAATACACCAGAGGGTATCTCAATGCGGAGACGGAGATCACGCTGGAGACAGAGATGAATCAGGTGAACGGGTACTATGAACTCCAGAAAATGCGCTATGGCGAACGTTTTAAGCTGGATGTATACATGGATGAGGGACTGGAAAATGTGCTGGTGCCAGCTATGTCCGTGCTGACCTTCGTGGAGAATGCGGTCAAACATCAGATGAAAATGAAGGAGACCCTCTATGTGCTGGTGTGGGTGAGAAGAAATCCCGAAAAGAAGCAGGTGATCCTCCGTGTGCAGGACAACGGAGAAGGATTTTCTGACCGGATCCTCCGACAGTTAAAATGTACAGAAGAACCGGAGGAGCATGATGGGGATAAAAAAGATAAGGGTCACATCGGAATTAAAAATCTGATACAGAGAATCCGCCTGCTTTACGGTCAGGAGGCGGAGATTTATTTTGAGAATGCGGAAACCGGCGGGGCGGTCATTACCATGATATTTCCGGAAAGAAAGCAAAAGGGATAGGATATGTCAAAAGAAACGAAAAAGAAAAGATATCTCATTGTAGTGCTGTGCGTGGGACTTCTGTGTGTGGGGAGCGGACTCATTCAGTTCTGGCAGAACGGGATAAACAAAGAAAAAGAGCGGACGCGGCAGGACACCGGACAGGAATCCGATGTGACGCAGCTGGTCGTGGCCGTTCCTTATTCCGGAGTTCCCGAGGAAGATATGAAACTGATGGAAGAGAAAGTCAATGCCATATTGAGAGAAAAAATCCAGATGGAAGTGAAATTTGTCTGGTCTTCCCATTATAAAAACATGGTAAATCTCATGCTGGCAGGCGGGGAGCAGCTGGATATCATGCTGGCTTCCGGAAATCTTTTTATGGAATCCTATATCAACGGATATCTGCTGCCTCTGGAACAACTCCTGGAAACCGGTGGGCAGGGGATTCTTGCGGAAACCGGGGAAGATGCTGTCCGTTCCTGTGAGATAAACGGGAGAATCTACGGCGTGCCCAACAACAGAGACTATGCCGTGGGGACCAACGCATACATGTTCCGCAAAGACATTCTGGACAAGTATGGAATACAAACCGAAGAAATCCGGACGATGGAAGACCTGGAGCAAGTATTTGCCATCGTAAAAGAGGGAGAGCCCGACATGACAGTGCTGGCTTCCGGCGGCGATACCATGATTTCCAATCTCTATTTCAGCAGCCTGATGATGGGTGGATTCCGACTGGGCGTGCATATGGACTATGGAAGGGACAGTCACCTTGTAAATGTGTTTCGGACAGAAGAATACTTTGATGCCCTGAAACGTATTCGGAGATGGTATCTGAGAGGGTACCTGGATGAGGATATGCCCGGAGAGACAGAAGAT
>DXEQ01000059.1 GCA_019114885.1 Candidatus Anaerobutyricum stercoripullorum | reverse complement strand
ATTAATGCTTGCATATTTTTTCGATATATCGTATAATTATGGGCGTTTATTAAATAATTATGCATAAAAATGTGAAAAGACAGGGGAACGAATCTTGTCACGGAAGAAAAATTGTGGGATAATACACAATTGCGGGCGCCATACAGCCCGCAGACAATGCATTTTGTGAAGCAATCATGCGGGAGGAATGAGATATGATTAAAGTAGGAATCATTGGTTCCACCGGCTACGCCGGACAGGAACTGGTGCGGATATTACTTGGACATAAAGAAGCGGACATCAGGTGGTACGGTTCCAGAAGCTATGCCGGGGAGGCGTATGCGGATGTGTTCCGGAACATGTTCCAGCTGGTGCCGGATCTCTGTAAAGGAGAGAATCTTGAGAAGCTCTGCGAGGAGGTGGATGTGATATTTACCGCCACGCCGCAGGGACTTTGCAGCACGCTGGTCAGCGAAGAGATCCTGTCAAAGGTGAAGATCATCGATCTCAGCGCGGACTTCCGGATTAAGGATGTGGATACCTATGAGAAATGGTACGGCATCCAACACGGCAGCCCGCAGTTTATCGGGGAGGCAGTGTACGGTCTCTGTGAAGTGAACCGGGAGAAGATCAGAAAGGCAAGGCTGGTGGCCAATCCGGGCTGTTATCCGACCTGCTCTTTCCTCTCCATCTATCCGCTGGCCCGGGCAGGTATTATCGATATGAAGTCTGTGATCATTGACGCCAAGTCCGGCACTTCCGGGGCAGGGCGGGGCGCGAAGACCGCCAACCTGTTCTGTGAGGTCAATGAGAGTATCAAGGCATACGGAGTGGCGACCCACCGGCATACGCCAGAGATCGAGGAGCAGCTTTCCTACGCTTCCGGTCAGGAGACGGTAATCAACTTTACACCGCATCTGGTTCCGATGAACCGGGGCATACTGGTGACAGCCTATGCCAATCTGGTAAGGGACGTCACGGAAGAAGAGATGCGGGCACTCTATGAGGAAGCTTATGATGGAGAACAGTTCGTCCGTCTGCTTCCGGCCGGCGTCTGCCCGGAGACCCGCTGGGTGGAGGGCAGCAACTACACGGATGTCAATATCAAAAAAGACGAACGGACCGGCCGCGTGCTCATGCTGGGCGCCATGGATAACCTGGTCAAAGGCGCGGCGGGACAGGCCGTCCAGAATATGAATCTGATGTTCGGACTGCCGGAGAATACGGGGCTTATGATGCCGCCGGTATTCCCGTAGAAGCAGTGGGGACGACAGTAAGTCAGAACAAAGATGAGATGAATAATAGAAATGGATGTGAGAATATGATGAAAGAGATACCATCCGGCGTGACAGCGGCGAAAGGATTTCGCGCCGCGGGACTTCGCGCGGGAATCAAGGCGGGTAAGACCAATAAAGATATGGCCATGATCTATTCCGAGGCCCCGGCGGTCTGTGCCGGTACATTTACCAGAAATATCGTAAAGGCGGCTCCGGTACTCTGGGATCAGAAGCTGGTGGCGGAGGAAGGCAGCGCCAGAGCGGTTGTGATCAACAGCGGCATTGCCAATGCCTGCACCGGAGAGGAAGGATATGCAAATTGCGCGAAAGAGGCGGCAAAGGCAGCGGAGGTCCTCGGTGTGAATCAGAAAGAAGTGCTGGTCTGCTCCACCGGAGTGATCGGTGTCCAGCTTGCCATGGATGTGGTGGAAAAGGGAATCGAGATGCTCTCTCCGGCGCTGGAATCGTCCGTGCAGGCGGCTTCCGACGCGGCGGAGGCCATCCTCACCACGGATACGCACAAAAAAGAGATCGCTGTGCAATGTGAAGTTGACGGAAAAACGGTTACCATCGGAGGAATGTGTAAGGGTTCCGGCATGATTCATCCCAACATGGGAACCATGCTTGCCTTCGTGACCAGCGACGCGGCCATTGAGCAGCCGCTGCTGCAGCAGATTCTGCGGGAGGAAGTGGAGGATACCTTCAACATGGTTTCCGTGGACGGGGACACCTCCACCAACGATACCTGTCTGGTGCTCTGCAACGGGATGGCGGGCAACGATATCCTGACGGCGGAAAGCGCCGGCCTTCCGGCCTTTCGTCAGGCACTCCGGGAAGTTCTCACTTATCTGGCAAAGCAGATCGCCGGAGACGGCGAGGGCTGTACCCGCCTTTTTGAGGTGGTCTGCCGGGGCGCTTCCTCCAGGGAAGAGGCAAAGAAGATCAGCAAGTCTGTGGTCTGCTCCAGCCTTACCAAGGCGGCTGTGTTCGGAAAAGACGCCAACTGGGGCAGGATTCTCTGTGCCATGGGCTACAGCGGCGCTTCCTTCGATCCGGAAAAGGTGGATATTGTACTGGAAAGCGACAAGGGCAGCCTTGCCATCGTAAAAGACGGTATCGCCGCCGATTACAGCGAGGAGACCGCCACGGAGATTCTGTCCGGACATCCGGTGCGGGCGCTGCTTGACGTGCATGCCGGAGAGGCGGAGGCCACGGCCTGGGGCTGCGATCTGACTTATGAATATGTGAAGATTAACGCGGACTATCGTTCCTGAGAAAGGGGATTAGCATGTTAGAGATGAATGATATGAACAGCGAGATGATGAAAGCCGGCGTCCTCATCGAGGCGCTGCCGTATATCCGCCGTTTTTATGGCAAGATCGTCGTGGTAAAATACGGCGGAAGCGCCATGCTGGATGAAGAACTTAAGTACAATGTGATCAGAGATGTGGCGCTTCTGAAGCTGATCGGCATGAAACCGATCATCGTGCACGGCGGCGGCAAGGAGATTAGCAAGTGGGTGAAGCTTTCCGGCAAAGAGTCGGAGTTTTATAACGGGCTGCGTATTACCGACAAAGAGACCATGGAGATCGCCGAGATGGTTTTAAATAAAGTCAATAAAGAGCTGGTCGGTCTCATGCAGAAGATGGGAATCAACGCCGTGGGCGTCTGCGGAAAAGACGCCGGCATGCTGCAGGTGGAGAAGAAGATGCCGGACGGAAAAGATATCGGTTTTGTGGGAAATGTGACTTCCGTCAACACAGAGCTGCTGACCACCCTGATGGACGCGGAGTTTATTCCGGTCATCGCGCCGATTGGCATGGATGAGAATTTTGATTCCTATAATATCAACGCGGATGACGCCGCCTGCGGTGTGGCCAAGGCCATGAAGGCGGAAAAACTCGTATTTCTTACCGATATCGAGGGCGTTTTTGTAGATCCTTCCAATAAAAAGACGCTGATCTCCGAGATGGACGTCAACACGGCGAAAGGATTTATCGCCAACGGCGTGGTGGGAGGCGGTATGCTTCCGAAGCTCAATAACTGTATCGACGCCATCGAACAGGGCGTATCCAGAGTGCATATCCTGGACGGAAGAGTGGCGCACTGTCTGCTGCTGGAGTTCTTTACGGAGAAAGGTATCGGAACGGCCATCCTGAAAGATCCACTGTTCTGAGAAATGCGGGAGGAAATGTAATGAGTAAAACACAGGAATATATTGAAAAAGGTGAGAAATATCTCTTAAAAACGTACAACCGTTACCCGGTGGTCCTGGACAGGGGAGAGGGCGTGTACCTGTACGATGTGGACGGAAACCGGTATCTGGATTTCGGAGCGGGAATCGCCGTCTTTGCGCTGGGATACCGGAATCAGAAATATAACGATGCATTAAAAGGGCAGATTGATAAGATTCTTCACACCTCCAATCTGTTTTATAACGTGCCGGCCGTGGACGCGGCAGAGAAGATCGTGAAGACTTCCGGCATGGATAAGGTGTTTTTTACAAACAGCGGGGCGGAGGCCATCGAGGGAGCCCTGAAGGTGGCGAGAAAATACGCCTATCTGAAAGACCCTTCCAAAGAGTATGAGTTTATCGCCATGCATCATTCTTTCCACGGCAGAAGTCAGGGAGCCCTTTCCGTGACAGGAAATGTACATTATCAGGAAGGATTCGTGCCGGAAAAAATGCGGGCGGTGTTCGCGAAGTTCAATGATTTTGACGATGTGAAGGCAAAGATCACGGACCGGACCTGCGGCATCATCTGCGAGGTGGTGCAGGGGGAGGGCGGCATCTACCCGGCAGATAAAGAATTTCTGGAAGGTCTGCGGACTTTATGTGACGAGAAGGATATCCTGCTCATCTTTGATGAGGTACAGTGCGGTATGGGCCGTTGCGGCGCACTCTATGCCCACGAATTGTACGGCGTGAAGCCGGACGTCATGGCGCTGGCCAAGGCGCTGGGCTGCGGTGTGCCGGTGGGAGCCTTCGTGACAGCCAGGAAAGCCTCCTGCGCGCTGGTCCCGGGCGATCACGGTACGACCTACGGCGGCAATCCGTTTGCCACGGCGGCGGTGTGCAGCGTATACGATATCTTTGAGGAAGAGCAGATCGTGGAGCATGTAAAACAGGTGGGAACTTATCTTTATGAGAAGCTGGAAGCCGTGAAAGAGGCGCATGAAGAGATCATCGATCACAGAGGTCTCGGCCTGATGCAGGGTCTGGAATTTGACGGGCCGGTGGGAGATATCATTAAGAAGGCCATGGACAGGGGACTGATCCTCATGTCTGCCGGAGCCAATATCTTACGCTTTGTCCCGCCGCTGATCATCACAGAGGAGCACGTGGATGAGATGTGCCGGATTCTGGAGGGAGTGCTCGCCAGGTAGAGACGGACAGCTCCTTCTTAAAACTGTCCGGAAAAACAGCAGAAAAGTATAAAACAGACGGGAAACCTCCATACTATCCGCAAAAGATCAGGTATGGAGGTTTTATTATACATTTCTCCCTTGTATTTATTACAAAATTTAGGTATTATATTACTTGATTACGGTTTTTTTACGTCTGCTTCAGATTGGGAAGGAGTGTTCTTGATTTGAGATGCAGAGTACAATGGAGAACATGGAGCGCCGCGGCCTGTCTGGTCTGCCTGCTCCTCGTCTGCGGAGGCTGTTCGGGATTTTTCCGCCCCATGGGCGGTGAACAGTCTGTCATCACAAAGGAGGCGGAGTCATCCACATCCGTCTCAGCAGAAGAAAAGATTTCGGAGCATGGGGAAGCCGAAAACAGCACAAAAGATGCCGAAGCTGACCATACGGAAGAAAAATGGATCTATGTACATGTCTGCGGCTGCGTGAAGAATCCGGGGCTGTATACCTTTGCGGCCGGTATCCGCGCGGGAGACGCGGTGGAACATGCCGGAGGGTTTACCGGGAAGGCCGATACGTCAGCGGTGAATCTGGCAGAGGCCCTCTCTGACGGCATGCAGCTTTATATCCCGTCTGTGGAAGAGACGGAGGAAGGACGAGGCAGCGGCTCTTATGGGCAGAGCAGCACAGGAGACGCGGCGTCCGGACAGACAAAAGAGTCAGAAGAAGATCCGTCCGTGGTGAATATCAACACCGCGGGGCCGGAAGAACTCATGACCCTCTCCGGAATCGGGGAGGCCAGGGCGCAGGCTATTCTTTCCTACCGGGAAGAGAACGGAGATTTTTCCACAATAGAGGACATCAAGAATGTCTCCGGCATTGGCGAGGGCATTTTTGACAGGATTAAAAATATGATTACAGTTTGACTTGAGGTGTATTATGGGAAAAAAAGTGCTGGTTGTCGATGATGAACGTTTGATAGTGAAGGGGATCAAGTTCTCCCTTGTGCAGGATGATATGGAGGTGGACTGCGCCTACGACGGCGAGGAAGCGCTGGAGATGGCCAAAAAGACCGAGTATGACATGGTCCTTCTGGATGTGATGCTCCCGAAGCTCAACGGCTTTGAGGTCTGCCAGATGATCCGGGAGTTTTCCAACATGCCCATCATCATGCTGACAGCGAAGGGTGAGGACATGGACAAGATTCTGGGACTGGAATATGGGGCGGATGACTATATCACCAAGCCGTTTAATATTCTGGAAGTCAAGGCGAGGATCAAGGCGATCATGCGCAGAAGTACCAGGAAGGTGGCAGAAGATGACAAGAAGAAGGTGCTGGAGAAGAACGGTCTTAAGATAGACTGTGACAGCAGAAGAGTGTTTGTCGACGGCAGGGAAGTTCGCCTGACCGCCAAAGAATACGATCTTCTGGAGCTTCTGGCGTTCCATCCGAATAAGGTGTACAGCAGAGAGAATCTTCTGAACATCGTCTGGGGATATGATTATCCGGGCGATGTCCGTACAGTGGATGTACATATCAGGCGTCTGCGGGAGAAGATTGAGAAGAATCCGGGCGAGCCGGTTTATATCCATACGAAGTGGGGTGTAGGATATTTTTTCCAGGATTAGTCAGAAAAAGTTTTTCCGGTTTATTCCCATGACCTATGTGGTGGGGATCATATGTATGCTCATGTTTAACATTTTTTTGTCCATGGCCACGGACCATATGGTCCGTTCCTATGAGAAGAAGGCTGTGGAGGAGAAGGCTTCCTATGTGGAGAGGCAGTGTACGATTCTCGCCAATCAGCTGGTCTTAAACGGAATCAGCGCCTACAGTATGGGCGATACATCGGATAACCGGGGAGCGAATATATACGAGCTGGAACAGCTCGCCAATGATATCAGCGGGAGGATCCTGATTATTGACGATCATTTTGAGATCCTCGCGGATACGTACAATAAGAATTACGGACAATATTATGTGACGGATGAACTGATCGACGCCTTTGACGGGAAAGATGTGGATTACAGTCTTGCCGACAGCAATATCCAGGTGCTCTCCGCCGTGAACAATCAGGAGAACGGAGAGGTGGAGGCCGTGGTGATCGGCATTTCTTCCATGGATGACATCACGGAGATGCTCTATTATCTCTATACTCAGCGCGCGACGCTGATCGGGCTGTTTTTCCTGATCACGCTGATCGTCACCATTTTTCTGGTCATGTTCATGCGACGCCGTTTCCAGAACATGCAAAGAGAACTGGATATCATTGCGGAAGGTCATCAGGAGGAGAGTCTGCCGGAGACCGGATTCCAGGAGTTTTACCGTATGTCCACATCCTTTAACCGGATCATCAACCGGTATAAGGAGCTGGAGAACTCCCGGCAGGAGTTTGTCTCCAATGTGTCTCATGAGTTGAAGACGCCGATCACATCCATGAAGATTCTGGCGGATTCCCTGCTGACACAGGAAAATGTACCGGCGGAGATTTACGCGGATTTTATGAACGATATCGTTCATGAGATTGACAGAGAGAACCAGATCATCAATGATCTGCTGACCCTCGTCAAGATGGACAAGACAAGGGCGGATCTCAATATTGCGCCGACAAATATCAACGAGATGCTGGAGGTGCTCCTGAAGCGGATCTCTCCGATCGCGGAGAAGCGCAATATCACCATCCGTCTGGAGACCATGCGGCAGGTGACGGCGGAGGTGGACGAGGTCAAGCTCTCGCTTGCCTGCAACAACATCATTGAAAATGCGGTGAAATATAACCACGACGGCGGTAAGGTGGACGTTTCGTTAAACGGAGACCATAAGTTCTTCTATATTCGGGTGAAGGATACCGGCGTCGGCATACCGGAGGACTGTCAGGAACAGATTTTCGAGAGATTCTACCGGGTGGACAAGGCCCGTTCCAGAGAGACCGGAGGGACCGGTCTTGGTCTGGCCATCTCGAGAAATGTCATCCTGCTTCACAAAGGTTCGATTCGGGTGCACAGCAAGGAAGGCGAGGGTGCGACGTTCATCATCCGCATCCCACTGAATTACCTTGGATGACCGGGAAGGAGAGAAAGCGATGCGTGATCATAGAAAAACTGGATATCTGCTGCTCCTTCTTGTGCTCTTCGGGATTCTCGTCGCAGGATGTGCTTCGGCGGCAGACTCCGAAGAGGATACATCCGGACAGGAGAGTATCGGGGACGGTGTGATCCGGCTGTATTATCTGGACGCCGATGAGGACAGCTTTCACACGGTGGATTATACGCTGGAGAATACGGAGGATCCTTTGCTGGCGTCCTATGAGGTGGTCTCCCGTCTCTCCGATACGGAAGACAGCCACACGGAGATCTATAAGCCGGCCATCTATGACGATGTGGTCGTCAACTCCATATCCATAGACGGTGTGGAAGAGACCGTGGACCTGGGCGTGGGATATCGCCAGCTGGATGCGGCGGAAGCCATCCTGCTGCGGGCGGCCATGGTGAAGTCCCTCGTGCAGATCGACGGGGTGGAGTCGGTACGTTTTACCATCAACGGAGACAGTCTGCTGGACAGCGATGATAATCCCATTGGTCCCATGACAAAGGACACCTTCATTCTGGAGGAGGAGGCGGACAGCCTGTATGACAGTGAGGAGAATGTGACACTGTATTATGCCGACATGGAAGGCAGCGGACTGATCGAGTATAAGACGGAGCTTTCGGCGGACGACAACATGCCCATGGAGACCCGGGTTCTTCTGGAACTCATGACGGCTCCGGAGAATACGGATATGCAGAGTCCTCTGCCGTCGGATCTGACCATCAATCAGACGCAGATCCACAACGGCGTCTGCTATGTGGATCTGAGCAAAGATATCGAGAATGCACTTCCCGGCGTGGAGGAGAAGGTCATGGTCTACGCCATGGTAAACAGCATTACGGCTCTGGGCAACGCCACCTCCGTGCAGTTTACGGTGGATGGGGAGAAGATGGAATCCCTGCGGGACTTCGATTCCTTTCATCTGATGATGACCAACGATTATTCTCTGGTGGACAGTGCCATAAAGGGAACAAAACAATAGAACAGGACAGATGTGCGGCGGCAGTGTGCCGCGCACAGGAGGAAAGTTTGGAAGTTTACTTCCAAATCTACCATTATTGACGCAGCCAGTGCGTCAGGAAAGAGGAAAATATGAAAAGACCTTTATTTCCGTGTTTGATCGGGCTTGCGCTTGGAGAGGCCGCCGCCATATCATTCGGCTTTAAAGGTGGGTTATTTCCGGCTCTGCTTTTTTTGCTGACAGGGTGTTTGACTCTGCTTTGGCGAAAAAAGCGGAGCTTTTTTTGTCTGTGGATATTTTCTGCGGCATCTCTGCTGGGATTTCTTCTGTTCTTACATGCGTGGGAGAACCGAGAGCCGCTGGCGGATATCATGCTGCCGGTGGAGGGAAGTATCCGGGGCAGGATTACATTTTTACAGGTGGACAAAGAAGGAGAGTACGATATCACTCTGGAAAATGTAGAGTATATCCCGGGAAGTTCCGGGAGGACGGACGAGGGGAAGAATGGTTCCGCCTCTGAAAATGTACGGTACGCTACCAGAAGTTCCACGCCGGCGAAAGGTGAGGGCAATACAGAGGATGTGCGGGGGGATTGCCGCGTTTTTCACCTGAAAGAGGGGATGGGTCAGCTGCAGCCGGGGGACTGGATTGTCTGTCAGGGGGAACTGACCGCTCTGTCCCAACCTGCAAATCCGGGCGAGTTCAACAGCCAGGTCTATTACCAGTCCAAAGGGATATCCTGTCAGTTTTTTGCGGATTCTTTCGTCTGTGTGAAAAGGGGCGGACTGTCGCTTACAAGAATCGCCTTTTGGGTGCGCAGAGCCGTCGCCGGCGTGTATGACCGGATTCTGGGGGAGGATTATGCCGCCCTGCTCCACGCCATGGTTCTGGGAGATAAGGGGGCGCTCTCTGAGGAACAAAAACTGCGGTATGAAGAAAACGGAGTGGCACATCTGCTGTCAGTCTCCGGACTGCATGTATCTATCATGGCGGGAAGCTGGTTTCGTTTTTTGCGAAAGCGGAAGCTGCCCTATGGACCGGCCTGCGCGGGCGGGCTGCTTTTGCTGATCTTTTACGGCTGTCTGACCGGTTTTGGTAATTCCATCCTCCGGGCGGTCATCATGTACGGGGTCTTTCTCGGGGCGGAATACTTCGGCGCGGGGTATGACATGACTTCCTCCATGAGTCTGGCAGGCGTTCTCATGCTTCTGGAATCGCCCTGGCGGCTGTTGGAAGGCGGCTGTCAGATGTCCTTTGCGGCAGTGTTTGCCATCGGTTACGTCCTTCCCTGGGTAAAAGAACTGGCAAAAAAGCGAAAGGGGGAGGAGGACGGCAGGATACGAAGATTTGCCCGCTGGAGGAGGAGAATGGGGAACGCGCTGCTGTCCAGCGTGGTTATCAGCGCGGTGACTCTGCCGGTGGTACTGCGGGTGTTCTATACATTTTCTCCGTACAGTGTGCTGATTAATCTGATCGTCATCCCCTGTATGACGCCCATGATGGTCAGCGGCATTGTGGCGGGAACGGTGGGTGTGTTTCTGCTCCCCGTGGCAGAGTGGGCGGGAACGATGTTGACGAGAGGTCTCTTTCTTCCCGCTGTCGGCGTGCTGGGATTCTTTGATTTCTTTCTGGAACACATGCGCCAGCTTCCCGGCGCGGTGTGGACGGCCGGCTGTCCCACCCTTTTGGAGATGGGGATTCTCTACCTGCTGGAAGGTCTGCTGCTCTATATCTGGTACAGGAGGCGCTGGCGTCTCGGTCTGCGGGCGCTCCTCCTTATGGGGTTGTGGTTTGTCCTGGCGCCGTCCGGTCCGCTTCGCGTCACCATGCTGGATGTGGGACAGGGCGACAGCATCCTGCTGCAGCTTTCCGGAGGAGAAAATGTACTGATTGACGGCGGCAGCACTTCCCGCCAGGCAGTGGGTCAGTACGTGATCGCGCCTGCCCTGCGCTATTACGGTATCGCGGAGATTGACTATGTGGTGGCCACCCACATGGATGCCGACCACATTTCCGGCATCGAAGAACTTTTTGCCATGGGATATCCCATCCGGCGGGTGCTTCTTCCCGCCGCGGCGGAGAGTCCCGGCGGCAGGGGAGACGCCGGGGAAGCCTTCGCGTCGCAGGGAGAGAAGTCCGCGCAGGACGGCAAAGAACAAGGTGTGGCCGAAGAACTGGAAGCATTCGCGTCGCAGGCGGAGAAAGCCGGAGCGGAAGTAATCTATATGGAGCGTGGCGACAGCATCCGGTTCGCGGGACAGAGTAGCGGCGCTCTTTTCGCAAAGGACGGCGGCAGCGGCCCCACCTTGCGCTGTCTGCATCCGTATGCCGGATTTGAGAGCGAGGATAAGAACGCCGCCTCCCTTGTCTTTTATCTGCAATATGATGGCTTCGACGCGCTCTTTACCGGAGATCTGGAAAAGGAAGGGGAGGAAGCCTTGTGTTCGTATCTGGAATCGGGACTTTTGGGACAGGATGGGCAGAATCCGGGAGTGGAGCTTCTGAAGGTCGCCCACCACGGCTCCCGGTATTCGACGGGAGAGCGGTTTCTTAAGCTGATCCATCCTCATACGGCGCTCATCTCCGCCGGAGAACACAACCGGTACGGACATCCCCATGAGGAGACGTTAGAGCGGCTTCGTGACTGCGGCACAGACGTTTATGAGACCGCAGAAAACGGCGCAATCTTCGTGGAAACAGACGGGAAACAGTGGGCGGTCCGTACATTTCTGGAAAATGGTTCATAAGAACAGGGTTGCTTCCCATCTGGAAAATGGTTCATAGGAGCAGGGGCGCTTCCCGTTTTGGCGGATATCCGGAATCGTATCTGTGTATTCACAAATGAGAGGGCCTGTGATAGTATAGAGTAAGCGAAAAGCACATACCAAAAAGCATGGATGGAAAGAATAAGATGAAAGAAATCAGACGACAGATCAAAGAAAGGGAATTTCATAAGGTATACCTGTTGACCGGGGATGAGAGCTACCTGATTCTTCAGGCAAAACAGCTGCTGCTTCATGCTCTGGTGGCGGATGGGGACGAGATGAACTATGCGGTTTTTGAGGAGAGCAAGGTGGATCTGCAGCAGCTTAGGGAGTTGTCCCAGACGTTTCCGCTGTTTGCTGAAAAGAGGGTGATTCTCCTGGACCGGACAGGAATCCTCAAGTCCGGCAAGGAGGCTTTTTTGGATATCTTAAATAAACTGCCGGATACCACCTGTATGATTCTTGTGGAACCGGAGGCGGACAAGCGCACAAAGATATACAAGTGGATAAAGAAAAACGGGTATGTGGGAGAGTTTCTGAAAAAAGATCAGACGGAGAAGGTGCTCATGCGATGGGTGGCCGCGCTCCTTGCCAAAGAGAAAAAGAAGATTCGGGAGAGCGACGTCCGGCTGTTTCTGGAGCGGGTGGGAGACGATATGTTCCAGATAAAGAATGAGACGGATAAACTCATCTCTTATGTGGGCGAGCGGCCGGAGATCATACGGGAAGATATCGAGGCCATCACTTCCGGCGAGGTACAAAATAAGATCTTTGACCTGGTGGCGGCCATCGCCGAGGGGGATAAACGGCGGGCTCTCGCCTACTATGACGACCTGATTCTGCTGAAAGAACCGCCCATGCGCATCCTGTTTTTGATCGTGCGGCAGTACCGCATCCTGCTTCTGATCTCCAACATGCGGAATCTTCACAAGCCGGATAAAGATATCGCACAGGCAGCAGGGATTCCTGTTTTTGCCATCCGGAAAAATGCGTCGCAGCTTCGGGGATATACCCTCGCGATGCTGGAGCACTGCATTGCCTCCTGTATCCAGGTGGAAGAGGAGATCAAGACCGGGCGCATCGGAGACCAGATTGGAGTGGAGACGCTGATCGTGGGGTTGTCGGAGAGGATTGCCCCATGAATCTGTCCGGTAAGGACGGAGAAGTCAAAAAAGGGAGAGAACCCGGAAAGAGTTGCATTTCTTGTGAGATATACAAAAATCAGAGATGCTATGGATAAAAAAAGAACCCGGAAAGCAGCCGCTCTTTCCGGGTTGAATTATATTGTATTATTCGCCTGTAAAAACTTACGCGATCTTGTTGACAGCCTTTGTGAGACGGCCAATCTTTCTTGAAGCGGTATTCTTGTGGTAGATACCCTTGGATGCAGCCTTGCTGATCTCGGAGATCGCAACCTGTAATGCTGCGCTTGCTGCCTCTTTGTCGTTCTGTGCGATGGCAGCCTCTACCTTTTTGATACATGTTTTTACTTTAGACTTGATCATCTTATTTCTTAATGTTTTTTTCTCAATTACTGAGATTCTTTTCTTTGCAGATTTGATGTTAGCCAATCTGTACACCTCCAAAATATATTCACTCTATGTTTCTGCCTTAC
>DXEQ01000003.1 GCA_019114885.1 Candidatus Anaerobutyricum stercoripullorum | reverse complement strand
TAAGATGGTAAATGCAAGACAGATAAACAATAATCTCAGTATCAGAGAAGGGGTGAGTCTATGTACCATCAGAAGCGAGTGGTGCAGGGGCTGTATGATTCTTCGTTTGAGCATGACAACTGCGGTATCGGCGCGGTGGTCAATATCAGAGGAGTCAGGAGCCATGCGACCGTGTCCAACGCATTGAAAATTGTTGAAAATCTTGAACATAGAGCCGGCAAAGACGCCGAGGGTAAGACAGGTGACGGAGTAGGAATCTTAGTACAGATTTCTCACAAGTTCTTTAAGAAAGCCTGTGATTCCCTCGGCATTTTTATTGGTCAGGAGAGAGACTACGGCGTGGGGATGTTTTTCATGCCGCAGGATGAACTGAAAAGAAACCGCGCCAAGAAGATGTTTGAGATCATCGTGGAGAAAGAGGGCCTGATGTTCCTGGGATGGAGAGAGGTTCCGGTGCAGCCGGAGATTCTGGGAAAGAAGGCGAAGGACTGTATGCCGTGCATCCTGCAGGGCTTTGTGAAGCGTCCGTTTGATGTGCCGAGGGGACTGGACTTTGACCGTCGGCTGTACATTGTGCGGCGGGTGTATGAGCAGTCCAATGATTTCTCCTATGTGGTGTCATTGAGCAGCCGGACCATCGTATATAAAGGTATGTTCCTGGTAGGGCAGCTGCGGAATTTCTACGGCGATCTGCAGGATCCGGATTATGAATCCGCCATCGCCCTGGTACATTCCCGCTTCTCCACCAATACGGTGCCGAGCTGGGAGAAAGCCCATCCGTACCGGTATCTGGTGCATAACGGAGAGATCAATACCATCCGGGGCAACGCCGATAAGATGCTGGCCCGGGAAGAAAAGATGGAGTCCGACTACCTGAAAGACGAGATGATCAAGCTGACGCCGGTGGTGGACCCGAACGGTTCCGATTCGGCAAGGCTGGACAATACGCTGGAGTTCCTTGTCATGAGTGGAATGCCGCTGCCGTTGGCCATGATGATTCTCATCCCGGAGCCGTGGCAGAACGACGAGAGCATGAGCCGGGAGAAGAGAGACTTCTATCAGTATTACGCCACCATGATGGAGCCGTGGGACGGCCCGGCCTCCATCCTGTTTACCGACGGAGATATCATGGGCGCGGTGCTGGACAGAAACGGCCTGCGTCCGTCCCGGTACTATATCACTGATGACGACCAGCTGATCCTTTCCTCCGAGGTGGGTGTGCTGGATCTGGACCCGACCCACATCGTGAAGAAAGAACGTCTCCATCCGGGCAAGATGCTTCTGGTGGATACGGTAAAAGGAGAGCTGGTGGACGACGAGGTACTGAAAGATTCTTACGTGAAGAAGCAGCCGTACGGCGAGTGGCTGTCCAACAATCTGGTGCAGCTTGCTGACCTGAAGATTCCAAACGTGGCGGTGGAAGAATACGATTACGAGGAGACCAGCCGCCTGATGAAAGCCTTCGGCTACACCTATGAGGACGTGAAGACGGCAATCCTGCCGATGGCGTTAAACGGAAGCGAGGCCATCGGAGCCATGGGTATCGATTCCCCGCTGCCGGTGCTCTCCGAGATGCACCAGCCGCTGTTTAACTACTTTAAACAGATGTTTGCGCAGGTGACAAACCCGCCGATCGACGCCCTTAGGGAGGAGATCGTGACCTCCACAGCCATCTACATCGGCGATGAGGGCAATATTCTGGAAGAAAAGGCGGAGAACTGCCGGGTGCTGAAAGTCAACAATCCAATCCTCACCAACACCGATCTGCTGAAAATCCGGCATGCGAAGATTCGGAATATCGTCACAAAAGATGTGCCGATCACCTACTACAAGGGCACCAATCTGGAAAAAGCCATCCAGCATCTGTGCATCGCGGTGGATCAGGCCCACAAAAACGGGGCGACGGTGGTGATTCTCACAGACCGGGGCGTCGATGAGAACCATGTGGCGATTCCGTCTCTGCTGGCGGTATCCGCCGTACATCAGCATCTGATTCAGACGAAGAAAAGCACGTCGGTGAAGATCATTCTGGAAAGCGGCGAGCCAAGGGAAGTGCATCACTTCGCGACACTGCTGGGATACGGCGCCTGTGCCATCAACCCGTACATGGCGCAGTTCGGCATCAAGAAGCTGATCCAGGACGGCCTGCTCAAGAAAGATTATTACGCCGCCGTGGATGACTATAACAACGCGGTGCTCCACGGCATCGTGAAGATTGCTTCCAAGATGGGTATCTCCACCCTGCAGTCCTATCAGGGTTCTCAGATCTTTGAGGCGGTAGGTATCAGCAAAGAAGTGATCGATAAATATTTTACCAACACCGTGAGCCGGGTCGAGGGCATCACACTGGAAGATATCGCGGAAGATGTGGATTACCACCATTCCAAAGCCTTTGATGTGCTGGGACTGACCACAGACCTGACGCTGGACAGCGAGGGAAGCCACCAGTACAGAAGCGGCAAGGAGGAACACCTCTACAATCCGCTGACCATCCACACCCTGCAGACGGCCACATGGACAGGCAGCTACGATCTGTTCAAACAATATACTGCCATGATTGACCGGGAAAATGCGCCGATCACTCTCCGGGGACTGCTGGATTTCAATTATCCGAAGAAAGGAATCCCGCTGGAAGAGGTGGAATCGGAGGAATCCATCGTGCGGAGATTTAAGACCGGAGCCATGAGTTACGGTTCCATCTCCAAAGAGGCCCATGAGACGTTGGCCATTGCCATGAACCAGATTCACGGCAAATCCAACACCGGTGAGGGCGGAGAAGACCTGGAGCGTCTGACCATCGGCCCGGATGGCCTTAACAAATGTTCCGCCATCAAGCAGGTGGCGTCGGGACGTTTCGGCGTCACCAGCCGCTATCTGGTCAGCGCCCAGGAGATTCAGATCAAGATGGCCCAGGGCGCGAAGCCGGGTGAGGGCGGTCACCTGCCGGGCGCGAAGGTGTATCCGTGGGTGGCAAAGACGAGACATTCCACCCCGGGCGTGGGACTCATCTCCCCGCCGCCGCACCATGACATTTACAGTATCGAGGATCTGGCTCAGCTCATTTACGACCTGAAAAATGCGAACCGGGACGCAAGGATCTCGGTGAAGCTGGTATCCGAGGCCGGCGTGGGTACGGTGGCTGCCGGCGTTGCCAAGGCCGGCGCGCAGGTGATCCTGATCTCCGGCTATGACGGAGGCACGGGCGCGGCGCCGAGAAACTCCATCTACAACGCGGGACTTCCGTGGGAGCTGGGGCTGGCGGAGACCCACCAGACGCTGATTCAGAACGACCTGCGCAACAAGGTCATCATCGAGACCGATGGAAAGCTCATGAGCGGACGGGACGTGGCCATCGCGGCGGCCCTCGGCGCGGAGGAATTCGGATTTGCCACCGGCCCGCTGATCACCATGGGCTGCGTCATGATGCGTGTCTGCAACCTGGATACCTGTCCGGTGGGCGTGGCGACACAGAATCCGGAACTGAGAAAACGTTTCAAAGGAAAACCGGAGTACGTGGTCAACTACATGATGTTTATCGCCCGGGAGCTGCGGGAATACATGGCGAAGCTGGGCGTGCGCACCGTGGATGAGCTGGTGGGCCGGACCGATCTGTTAAAAGAGCGTCCGACGGTGGAAAAATACCATCTGGACCTGTCCCGGATTCTTCATAATCCGTACGTGGACAGCCGCCATCCGATCAGCTACCACAAGAAAAACGTCTACAACTTTGAGTTGGAAAAGACGATAGACGAGAAGATTCTTTTAAATAAATTTAAGACGGCGCTGGACAAAAAACAGAAGCGCAGCGTCTCCATCGACGTGGGAAATACTGACCGGGCGCTGGGAACAATCTTCGGTTCGGAGATCACGAAGCGCTATGCGGATTCTCTGGAAGAAGATACATTTACTGTGCAGTGCAGCGGAGCAGGCGGTCAGAGCTTCGGCGCATTCATCCCGAAGGGCCTGACACTGGAACTCATCGGCGACAGCAACGACTACTTCGGAAAAGGACTTTCCGGCGGCAAGCTCATCGTCTACCCGCCGAAGGGCGTCCGCTTCCAGGCCGATGAAAATATGATCATAGGAAATGTGGCGCTGTACGGAGCAACCAGCGGAAAAGCCTATATCAACGGCGTGGCGGGAGAACGTTTCTGCGTCCGCAATTCCGGCGCGACGGCGGTCGTGGAAGGCGTCGGTGATCACGGCTGTGAATATATGACCGGCGGCAAGGTGCTTATCCTCGGAAAAACCGGCAAAAACTTCGCGGCGGGCATGAGCGGCGGTGTGGCCTACGTCCTCGACGAGGACAGCGATCTGTACCTGCGGCTCAACAAGGAGATGGTGTCCTCGGAGCCGGTGGTCTCCAAATACGATGTGATGGAGATCAAAGACATGATCACGGACCATGTGGCCTACACCAACTCCGAAAAAGGAAAAGAAGTACTGAGCAATTTCAGCGAGTATCTGCCGAAATTCAAGAAGATCATCCCGCATGACTACAAGAAGGTTATGCAGCGCATTTCCGAGCTGGAAGGCAAGGGACTGAGTCTGGAACAGGCGCAGATCGAGACATTTTATGAGATCAAACGAGGATAGGAGGGGAGAAGCATGGGAAAACCAACTGGATTTTTGGAATATGAGAGAAAAGAAAGCCGTGCGGAAGAACCGCTGGCGCGAATCAGACATTTCAACGAGTTTCATACCCCTCTGTCCCGGAAAGAGCAGGAAGTGCAGGGCGCCCGGTGTATGAACTGCGGCGTGCCGTTCTGCCAGTCCGGCATCCTCATCAACGGGATGGTGACCGGCTGTCCGCTGAATAATCTGATTCCGGAGTGGAACGACGCCACCTACACGGGCAACTGGGACGAGGCGTACCAGAGACTGAAAAAGACCAATCCGTTCCCGGAGTTTACCGGGCGGGTCTGCCCGCATCCCTGCGAGGTGGCCTGCACCTGCAACTTAAACGGCGATCCGATCAACATCAAAGAAAAGGAACTGAGTATCATCGAGCGAGCCTACGAGAGGGGACTTGCCAAAGCGGAGCCTCCGGCAGTGCGCACCGGCAAGAAGGTGGCGGTCATCGGCTCCGGCCCGTCGGGACTTACGGTGGCTCACTACCTCAACATGCGGGGACATTCCGTGACGGTCTACGAGCGTTCCGACCGTCCGGGCGGCCTGCTGATGTACGGCATCCCGAATATGAAACTGGAGAAAATCTACATTGACCGCAAGGTGGATATCATGAAAGAAGAGGGTGTGACTTTCTGCACCGGCGTCAACGTGGGCATCGACGTGAAGGCCGCCGATCTGAAAGAGGAATATGACGCCATCGTGCTCTGCTGCGGCGCCTCCAATCCGAGGGATATCAGCGTGCCGGGCAGAAAGAGTAAGGGGATCCATTTTGCGGTGGACTACCTCACCGCCGCCACAAAAAGCCTCTTAAATTCCAACTTTGCGGACGGAAAATGTATTGACGCCAGAGATAAAAACGTCATTGTCATCGGCGGCGGCGACACCGGCAACGACTGCGTGGGAACCTCCATCCGTCTCGGCTGCAAGAGTATGCTCCAGCTGGAGATGATGCCGAAAGCGCCGGATACCCGCCGTCCGGACAACCCGTGGCCGGAGTGGCCGAGGATCTGCAAGACTGATTACGGCCAGGAAGAATCCATCGCGGTCTTCGGCAAAGACCCGCGCGTGTACCAGACCACAGTGAAAGAATTTATCGCCAACGAAAAAGGCGAGGTTTGCAAGGCCAAACTCGTCCGGCTGGAGAGCCGTTTCGACAAAAAAGCCGGCCGCAATATCATGGCGGAGGTGTCCGGCAGCGAGTACGAAGTTCCGGCCGACCTGGTGCTCATCGCCGCAGGCTTCCTGGGCAGCCAGTCCTACGTGACAAAAGCCTTCGGCGTGGACGTAAACGAGCGCACCAACGTAAAGACCGATCCTGGCTCCTACCGGACCAGCGTGGACAAAATCTTTACCGCCGGCGACATGCACCGCGGACAGTCCCTCGTAGTCTGGGCCATCCGCGAAGGACGCGACTGCGCCCGCGAAGTAGACCGCTATCTGATGGGGTATACGAACTTATAACCATGCTATTTTCTCATTTTTGATATACAGAATGGGGCCTCCCCATTCAAACACTTTCCTGTCGGGCAGGGCGGCGCAGAGCCGCCCCGCCCTTTTTTCACAAAAGGGTTGTATTTTCTGCTCTAGTTGTGCTAGAATAACCAATGGAAAATTGTTAGAAACTGAACTAGTTGGAAAGCCAATGGAGCAAAGAACAGGAGTGATCGCATGAATTTAGAAGCAAAAGCATTGGTTTCATTTTTACAGAAGTTTGATGAACACCCTTTCACCGTGAAAGTTGACGGCGAAGTGGCGCAGATCGGAGAGGGGAAGTCAGAGTTTACCGTTGTTTTTAATAAGATTCCGTCTATGAAGGATCTGCTGACCAGTACATCCATCGCTCTGGGTGAGGCGTATATGGATGGAGACATGGAGATCGAGGGGGACCTGTACCATGCCCTCAACATGTTTATGGGGCAGATGGGTAAGTTTTCCACCGATCAGAAATCGTTGAAAAAGCTGATTTTTTCGTCGCTGAGCAAGGCCAATCAGTCTAAGGAGGTATCCTCCCACTACGATATCGGCAACGATTTTTACAAACTGTGGCTGGACGAGACGCTGAGCTATTCCTGCGGATATTTTAAGAATCCGGACGATACTCTGTATCAAGCGCAGGTCAACAAGGTTGACCGTATCCTGGAGAAGCTGTATCTGAAAGAAGGTATGACACTTCTGGACATCGGCTGCGGCTGGGGCTTCCTGCTCATCCGGGCGGCGAAGAACTATGGCGTGAAGGGTATGGGCATCACCCTCAGCAAAGAACAGAAGAAGAAATTTGAAGAGAGAATCCGGGAGGAAGGCCTGGAAGGCCAGCTGGAGGTTCAGCTCATGGACTACCGCGACCTGCCGAAGAGCGGCAGGAAGTTTGACCGGGTGGTCAGCGTCGGTATGTTGGAGCATGTGGGAAGAGACAATTATGATCTCTTCATGCGCTCTGTCAAAGAAGTCATGGAGCCGGGCGGACTGTTTCTCCTCCATTATATCAGTGCGCTGCAGGAGCATCCGGGAGACGCCTGGATCAAGAAATACATTTTCCCGGGCGGCGTGATCCCGTCCCTGCGGGAGATCATCAACATTGCCGGCGACCATCGGTTCTACACGCTGGACGTGGAGAGTCTGCGCCGTCACTACAACAGGACGCTGCTGTGCTGGAATAAGAATTTTCAGGAACACAGGGCGGAGGTCGTGGAGATGTTCGGTGAGCGGTTCGCCCGCATGTGGGAACTGTACCTGTGTGCCTGCGCCGCCACATTTATGAACGGCATCATCGATCTGCACCAGATATTGTTTACCAACGACGTCAACAACGATCTGCCGATGACACGGTGGTATTAATGCGCGGCTGACAGAAAATGTACGAAAACATTTGCGTTCCGCTTTTTTCGCCGCCAGGCATGCGGCTGAATTGTAAAAAAGGATTGATTCTTTTTGCTTTATCGCTTATGATGGTAAAAGATGTGCCGTGGGGAGGGGAATCCTTCCCGCGGCAAGGCGATATTGGACAAAAGGAGAGTGCATCATCATGAAGATTATTTTGGCATCCGGCTCTCCCAGAAGGAAGGAACTTCTGGAACAGGCCGGATATCGTTTTATTATAGAAGTCAGCGACGCGGATGAGAATATTCAGGCAGAGTTCCCGGGCACACTGGTGGAAGAACTGTCCCACCGGAAAGCGGGGGCGGTGGCCGCGCATTATCTTCGTCCGGCACAAAACTGTCAGTCGGCCGGTGCGCCTGCAGGCGGGACAGCAAAGACCGTTGCGTCAGAAAATGTACCGTCAGCCGACGGGGAGGCTGCGATGGAAAATGTGTCGTTGGCCGTTGGGGGGATGGCATCGAACGATGTGGTAACGCTGATCGGCGCGGACACGGTCGTTGTGCTGGATGGAAAAGTACTGGGCAAGCCGGATGGCGAAGAAGGAGCGGTTCGGATGCTCCGCGCCCTCTCCGGGCGGAGCCATCAGGTGTACACCGGCGTATCGTTGCTGCTGATCCGGGACGGGGCGCTGACAGCGGAGGAGAAGTTCCACGTCTGCACCGATGTGACCATGCGGGAGATGACGGAGGAGGAGATTCGCCGCTACGTTGCCACCGGCGAACCTATGGACAAGGCCGGGGCCTACGGAATTCAGGGCAAGGCGGCCGTGTTTATCTCCGGCATCAGCGGCGATTATTATAACGTGGTCGGACTGCCGATCTGTGAGCTGACGACCCGTCTGCGCCGGCTATGGAAGGAAAATGGAATTGATGAATAAAATAATCAGATATATGACAGCGATGTGTCTGACGCTGGCGCTGTGCGCCGGTCTGCTGACTGGTTGCGGCTGGCCGGGGCGCAAAACAGATGCGGGGACCGGCACGGGCGCAGAGGGCGCGTCGATGTCGCAGGAAGGAAGCCCGCAGACAGAAAGCGGCTCGCCCGATCAGAGCGGGGAGAATACATTTAAAATAGTCACATCATTTTATCCCTTATATATCATGATGATGAACCTCACCGATGGTGTGGAAAATGTACAGCTTGCCAATATGGCGGAACCGCAGACGGGCTGTCTCCATGATTATCAGCTCCGCCCCAAAGACCTGGTGAGCCTGGAGGGAGCCGATCTGTTCCTTGCCAACGGGGGCGGGATGGAAGAGTTTCTCTCCGATGTGCTGGATACCTACCCGGAATTGACGGTGGTTTACGCGCTGGACGGTCTCCACGAGGAAGACCTGCTGCCGGGTGAAGAGCACGCCCACGACGGCCACGACCATTCCCATGGGGAGGCGGAAACAGGCGCCGGGAATATCCATACGGAAAGCGCCGGAAATGCGGTGGAAACATCCGGCGCCGGTGAAGCGTTTCAGGAAGAGGTTGACGAGGCGGAGGGACATTTCGGGGAACTGACATCCGGCGTGGTCAATTCGCACACCTGGCTGGACCCCTCTTTATATATAGAAGAAATCCGGTACATTTCCTCGGTACTGGGGGAAATGGACCCGGAAAACCGGGAGAGATATGAGGAAAACTGTGCATCCTACATCGGGAAAATTGATCAACTTACGGCAGAGTATGAAGACCTGACGGAGGCGGAGCCGAAGAAAGGCTGCGTGCTGCTCCACGAGAGCTTCGCCTATCTGGCGTCCGCCTACGGATTTCCGGTGATGGAGACCGTGGATGTGGAGAAAGACAGCGGCTTTTCTGCCCGGGAGATTCGTCAGCTCATCGACCTGGTGCGGGAGGCAGGAGACGCCATGATCATCTCTGACAGCCAGTATTCGGGAAGAATCTCCGGTCTGCTGGCGGAAGAGACCGGCCTTGCGACATATCAGATGGATTCCGGCGTCAGTGGTGAGTACGAAAAAGATGCATGGCTTGACGCCATGCGCGGGAATCTGGAAACACTGCGAACAGCGTCAGAAATGACGTCCGGTTCGGTTGCGGCATCGGAAAAGCCGGCAGATAGTGAAACCGGAAGTCGGGAGGAATAAATTATGCGGAAAATCAAACCGAAAATGTGCGGCAATCACTGCACGAGAATTGAACATGTGGATGTGACGCTGGATGATAACCACATTCTCAATGATGTGAACTTTCATCTTTACTGCGGGGAAATGCTGACCATCATCGGAAAAAACGGCGCGGGCAAATCCACGCTCATGAAAGCGCTGCTGGGCGAGATTCCCTACAAGGGCCGCGTGATCTTCGAAGATATGCGAAGCGGCAGGAGGAGCCGGATTAAGATCGGCTATGTGCCGCAGCATCTGGCCTTTGACAAAAATACGCCGACCACGGTGTATGACTTCTTCGCTTCCTGCATCAGCCGCCGCCCGGTGTGGCTCATGAAGGACAAAAAAACTGTGGAGAAAGTGAAGCGGGAACTGGCCCGCTTTCAGGCGGAGGAGCTGATCGATCAGTGCCTGGGCGACCTTTCGGGCGGAGAGCTGCAGCGGGTACTTCTCTCCGTGGCGACCTGCCCGATGCCGAACCTGTTGCTTCTGGACGAGCCGATCTCCGGCATCGACCGAAACGGCACGACACTTTTTTATGAGCTGCTGGATGAACTGAAAGGCAAATACGACATTTCCATCCTGATGATCAGTCACGATCTGGACTTTGTCTATGAATACTCCGACCGCGTGATCCTTCTGGACCGAACCGTGGAAGCGGAGGGAACCCCGGCACAGGTCTATCGGACGGAAGCGTTCCGGAGAACTTTCGGTTACGCGGAGCACCCGCTGTTCGCGACGGGCAAACAGGAGGAATAAAAATGTTTCAATATGAATTTATGAAAAATGCACTGATCGCCATCCTGCTCATCACGCCGCTCTTCGGCCTGCTGGGCACCATGATCGTCAACAATAAGATGGCGTTTTTTT